>NZ_DAIUJO010000088.1:0-10163 GCF_036848755.1 Sinomonas sp.
TGCGGCGGCAGCGTTATCGAATTGGTCGTCGACATGCACGCAGTCATACCCGGCACGTTCGAGGAGGCTGGCCGCGATTCCGGGCACCGCACGCGGCGTAGGCCCTACCTCCTCTCGAGGAGGTCCTTCAGACGCGCAAGGTCCTTCCTGGTTGCTCGGCGCATCATAGCCTCCATGAACGGGACCGTGAGCGTCGCGAAACCGCTCGGCTCCCCTCATTCCGGAGGGTCATCACTGTGCCGCCCTCGCCGTCGTCGTCCCAGGTGTACGTGGTCCGCATCGGAAAGGGGCCCTGCGCCGTCGACATGACGATCCGCGATCCGGGCACGAATTCTTCGATTCTGTAGGTGTACGCGAGATCGCGGCCGAGGAAGCGGGCCGTGAAATCGACCTCACTCCCCACCGCGAGGCGAGCTGGCGTGCGCCACGCCGCAGAGCGGATGTTCACATACCATTCCGGTGCGTTCTCAGGATCAGCAGCGTATGCCGCGACCTCTGGGCGGGGGCAGTGGACAGTGGTCGAGACCAGGACGTCAACCACGAGCGGGCACCCGCCCCGTGAACGCGACGAGGCGATCGAGGGCGTGAGCCGACTCGTCGACGAGCTTCTCCGGTGCGAAGGAGCCGTTGGCACGGATCTGGTCCGTGATCGTTGACTGGGCGAGACCGAGCACGTAGTCGGAGATCTCCGCTGAAACGTCCAATGGGAGTCCGATGGCGGTTGAGAAGTCCCATGCGTGCACGAGCAGTTCGAGGTTGAGGATGTTGGCCACGAGGGCAGCCGGGAGGATCGCGAATCCCATGTCGACGTCGCCCGCGAGTCCGCGACGGGCGAACGCCTCAAGCGTCGGCTCGATGACGGCGGCGAGGCGCGCTTCCGTGGGGGCATCGTCGTCGTCCTCGGGAATGGAAGCCCCGAGCGCGGCGCCGATGCTGGCGATGCTGCCCCGTAGGTGCTCGGTGAGGGCCGCGACATCGAAGTCCTCGCACGGCGTCGGCAGGCTGAGTGAGCCGGAATCGACCGCCGTGAGGACCCGCGAGAGGACGGCCCATGACGCTTCGGCCCCCTTGACCTGATCGAAACCCTCGGGCATGCCCCAGACATCGAGTCCGGCATCGGCCCCCTCGGCCAAGGCAACAAGCCGGCCAAGGTAATGGTTCCATCCTTCGGCATGCATGGCTTCCTGCTCGGCGTCCAGGCCGGCGTGGACGAGAGTGAGGCTGGTGCCGCCCTCGGCAGGTTCGAGCGTGATCGTGACCTCCGAGGAGCCGGGAGGAACCTCCTCATTGCCCTCCCACCCCCAGGCGAACGTGACACGACGGCCCGGCTCGACTTCGATCACGGTCCCTTTGGCGTGAGCGCCAGGGACCACGGTCCAGCGGAAATCGCCGGCCGCGCGCAGGTCGATGCGGGCGGCGATAGTCATCCAGCGACGCAGGCGCTCGGGCTGCGTGACGAGATCGAAGGCCTCATCTGGCGTAACTGGTAGGAAGACTGACTTGGTGTAGGACATGGCGGCAATCCTTCGAGGGTGTGGTCAGGGACGGGCTTCGTGCGGAGGTTGGCTCCGGGCGAGTTCCTTGGCGTCGGCCACGAGGAGATCGAGTTCTTGAGTCCAGAACACGGCGACCTCCTTGCGGAGGCGGGCCATGCCTTCTGGGACGAGACGGTAGAAGCGGTTCCTCCCCTCCTTGCGGGCCTCCACAAGGCCCACCTCCGCGAGGAGCAGCAGGTGCTGCGAGATGGCCGAGCGGGTCACGGTGAAGTGTTCGGCGAGTGGCGTCACCGAGGACTCTCCCGCCGCCAGGAGCCGGAGGATGCTGCGGCGCGTCGGCTCCGCGGCAACCTCCAACAGATCGGGCACGGAAAATACGTTAGCGCTTACTAACGCATTAATCAAGGGTCGAGGGGAGTCGATCTCGCCGCCTCTTGCGTGGTCGTCCCACGTTCTTGGGAGGACGACGGCGCGACGCGCCTGATTCTGAGACATACCCCGGGGCAAGCTCCTGCGTGGCAGAACTTGGCCGCGGCACATCGACCGCCTCGGTCCGCGAGCCGCTGCGGTGGCGGCTCTCTGCCCTGGGCGCATCCATGTGCCTCAACGGTGTGACTTCGCGTTGGCAACTGGTATTGGCAAGCTTGTGGCAGCGCCTCCGCTTCAGGGAGCCGCGGCCGCCTTCCCGTCCATCAACACCGACGAGAGTTCTGGGCATCGTATTGGTCCTGGTCGGCGGCACCCTCGGCGGACTGTTTGTTCTTCGCGAGCGCCGAGCCCATGTACCGCTGGTCCCGATCGATGCTTTCTCATAGCGCAATTTGCGGATCGGAACGGGGGTGCCCTTCGTCAATACCGGGACGACGAGTTCTACCATGGTGCTCGCAACCCTGCTCTTGGAGAACAAGCTCGGTGCGACCCCGTTACAGGCAGGCCAGGCGCTGATCGCCTTTGGTGTCCTCGTGATCTTGGGATCGCGCCTCCCGTGTGTTGAACACCGGAGCACAATTGGGCACCGCCATAGGAGTGGCCGTTGTGCTGCTCATGGCGACCACTATCCACCTAGGTCGCTTCAAGGCTCGGCCCTGGGGTGGGCCGCAGCGGCCGTGATCGCCCTCTCAACCGCCTATGGGTAAAACCGCACCGCAGCGCGCTAACGATCCCATGCAGCCCGGCAAAGGGTCCCCTTGCATGGCCGGTTCCCTTTCTCCCGATTCGAGTTGGCGCCTCGAAACCTCCATGCCTCGAAACGCATCGGATCCAAGACGACCCGCGGCCCTGTGCGTTCGATTCTGACCGATCGCAGAGGCCCTACCGGGGGCACTGGAGCTAACGCGTTCGGTACTTGAATCCGACGTGGGACGGCGCAAAACCGAGGCGCTCGTAGAATCGGTGGGCGTCCGCTCGCGCGGCGTCGGATGTGAGTTCGACAAGGCCCACGCCAAGCGAAGCGGCAGCTTGGCCGGTTGCCCATCGCATCATGGCTCCGCCGATCCCGGAGGAACGCCGGTCGGTGCGCACGTGCACAGCCTCGATCAGCAGGCGCGTCGTACCGCGGCGGCCCATCCCTGGGATCCGAGTGAGCTGCATCATCGCGACGGGGACGCCCGTGGTGTCGACGCCGATAAGGAGCTCGTTCGACGGTTCCCGGAGGATCTCCTGGAGCGCGTGGAGGTATACCTGTCGGTCGGAGGCGGCGGCGACGTCACCTCTGGAAGCGCTGAACGGATCGTCCGCCAGCAACTCTGCCAGCGCGTCCACGTCTTCCGTCGAAGCTCGGCGAAGGGTCACTACTCCGGGGCGCGTCTCCAGCGGAGCGGGCAGGGACAGGGCAGCAAGCACAGGCCAACAATCCCACATCTGCGGTTGAGGGTCTCGCAAGGGTGTGTTCCAAACCAGTTGCCGCGGTCAGAACCATGCCTCCCTTCGGGGCGGAGGCAGCCAGCGGTGTTCCCCGCGGGGACGGGGCGGGATTCGGGCCCTCAGGATGAGCGGAAGGCCCCGCCTCCACACGATGGATGCGGGGCCTTCCGCTGGGGGTTCAGACTCTCACGATGGCGGCGATGGGCGCTTGTCCCGGAGGGGTCTGATGCTCGGTTCCGCCGGAGACGAAGATCCGGGGGTCGCCGGTCTGGCTGGCGATGAGTGCGCCGACGGCGGCGCGCCCGTGGCGCTCGTAGTTGATGTCGGCGTCGGAGAGCATCGTGGTGCGCGCTCCGCGCAGGACCCCGCCCACTGGGGCCTCGGCCTTGGCAAAGACTGCTGCGATCCTCTCGCGCGCGGCCACGTCGGGGTCGCATGCGAACTCGAGTCCGGCGTTCCTGAGCGCGGTGCGGACGCCATCGAGGTCGATCGGATCGCGCAGCGTGCCGTGGCCGATCCTGAACTCGCTTGAGGCGCGGCCCGAGTTGGCGAACACGACGACTTCGCAGCTCGTGAGCTCGCCGCCTGCCGACGTCGAGGCGACGTTCGAGAAGAGCGTCATGTCGGTGGCGATGACGTCGTCTGTGACCGATTCGGGCTGGACCTCGCCGAGTGCGATGGCGACGCCGAGCGCGGTCGCGCCGCGCGCGTAGGCCTTGGAGCGGTTGGGATCAGTGGTGACGACGTCGACGCCACGTGCATGGGCGTCGGCGATGCTGGCCGGGGTCAGCAGCGGGCCTTTCACCTGGACGTAGTGGACGTCCTCCGCGGAGCATTCGAGGTCACCGAGTGCGTGCCGGACGGCGTCGGCGACGGCGTTGACCTCGGGCATCCGGCCCACTTCTTCGGGGAAGAAGTCGCGGGTGCGCTGGACGGAGATGGCGAGCCGCTTGGTCCCGTCCGGCGAGGCGCCGGAGGTGTCGTCGCGGGTGAACACGGTCACGTGCGGGGAGAGGATGCCCTCGCAGCCGCCGGACCAGACGAAGGCGACCTGCTCGGCGACCTGCTGGGGGGTCTGATCCCGCACGGTCGCGAGGTAGCCTGCGAAGCTTGTCGTGGCCAGGGCTCGGGTGAAGTCGTTGGCTCCGCCGTTGCCTTCTGTCTTGCCGATAGTGGCCACGATGCGGGTGGGATCGATCGCCCCGTCCGCGACGAGCTTCTCGAGGGCGCTGATATCGCCGGGGTGGGCCATGGACAGCCGATGCACGCCTACGCGCATGGGAGTTTCCTTTCGGTGTGGCGTCTGGGGATCAGACGAGGGTGACGGGGTTGACGAGGCTTCCGATGCCGGTGGCTCGGCATTCGACGATGTCGCCGTCGTGAAGGAAGCCGGTGGGGGTGAGCTGGTAGCCGCAGCCGCCGGGGGTTCCGAGGGTGATGATGTCGCCGGGCTCGAGGGTGATGCCCTGGGAGAGCCAGCTGATGACCTCGGCGGGGGAGAAGATCATGTTCCCGGCCGCTTCGCTCTGGCGTACCTCGCCGTTGACGAGGAGTTCGATCGTGACCTGGCTGAGGTCCTCGATCTCGTCCCGGGTGACGACGAGCGGCCCGAGCGGGCAGTACGAGTCGAGGCCTTTGCCATAGAGGAACTGGCTCGTGCGGAACTGCAGGTCGCGGGCGCTGACGTCGTTGGCGAGGGTGTAGCCGAAGACGTGGTCGAGGGCCTCAGACTCATCGATCCAGGTGCCCCCGCGGCCGATGACGAGGGTGAGTTCGACCTCGTAGTCGAGCCTGCTGGTGAGCCGGGGGTCCAGGAGGATGGGCTCTCCGGGGCCGATGACGGCGGTGACGGGCTTGTCGAAGAAGAGCGGGACGTCGGGGATCTCGAAGGCCTGGCCGAGGGCCTTGGCGTTCTGCTCGACGTGGGAGAGGTAGTTCAGACCGACGCAGTAGACGTTCTTCCGCGGCCGGGGAATCGGTGCGAGGAGCCGGACTGCTTCGAGCGGCCGGAGGTGCGCGAGCGTCGGAGCCTCGCCGGCCCTTGCCTGGTCGGTCCAGACCCGGGCCTGCTTGAGCCCTGTCTCGCCGCTGTCGATGAGGTCGAGGAGGGAAGTGAACGCGCGGTTGCCGTGCGCGATGGCGGTCAGGTCGAGGAGCTGGCTCTCGGCGACGACCGCGCCGAGCCGGGGGGCGGCGTCGCCTTGGGAGAATGTTGCGAGCTTCATGGGGTTCTTCTGCCTTTCCTAGCTTTCGGGCTTCTTGGATGCTGTTGCGGACAGGGGCAGGCCCCTGATGGTGCCGGGTGTGTCCTGGGCGGGCGGTTGGGGCAGCGGCCTTGCTGCGCCGAGCCCCGCGGCCAGCTCGACGGCGAGGCATGCGATCAGCAGGGCGATCCCGGCGCTCCATGAGCCTGTGCGGTCGTGCAGGAGCCCGAGCGTGAAGGGGCCGGCGGCGGCGAGGAGGTACGCGGCCGTCTGGGCGAGCATCGACAGGCTTGCGGTCTGGTCGCTGCTGGGGGTCTTGATCGCGAAGAGCGCCAGCGCGAGCGGGAAGGCTCCGCCCAGGCCGACCCCGAGCAGGATCGCCCACAGCGCGGGCGCTGAGGCGGCGTCTAGGAGCAGCCCCGCGAGTCCCGCCGCGGTGCAGCCGACGACGGGGGCGAGGAGCCAGCGCTGGTCCCGGGTGCGGGCTGCGAGCGAGGGCACCACGAGGGCGACCGGAGCACCGATCAGGGTGGTGATCGAGAGCAGCACGCCCGAGGATGCCGCGGAGGCCCCGTGACTCTGGTAGATCGAGGGCAGCCACGACAGGATGCAGTAGTAGATCACCGACTGCGAAGCAGTGAAGGCGATGATGGACCTGGCCGTGCGGCTGCGCAGGACGCTGCTGCCCGTCCGCGGCCGCGCCGCTGCGACGGCTCCAGCCGGGGCGTCCCGGTCCAGAGCGCCGGGGCGCCGCAGGGCCAGGGCGGCCCAGCACAGGATGGCCGCGGCCGCCGGGGCGGTCCAGACCAGCATTCCCTCCCGCCACTGGCCCCCGGCCATGGCCGTCAGCGGGACGATGGTTGCCGCGGCCGAGGCGGCGGCGAGGTTGAGGCTCATGGTCGAGACCCCTGTCAGGAGCCCGATCCTTGCCGGGAAGTACGCCTTGGCCAGGACCGGGAGCAGGACGTTCCCCACCGCGATACCGGCGCTGAGCAGGCAGGTGCCGGCCACGAGGCCCTCCCAGCCCGGGGCGAGCCGGAGCAGGCTCCCTGCCAGCAGTGCGATGAGTGCGGCCAGGACCGAGCGTGGGATGCCGAGGCGCCGCTGGAGTGCGGGGGCCGCGGGGGCGAAGAGTCCGAAGAACAGCACGGGAAGGGCGCTCAGGAGGGACACCTCGGTGCTGCTCAGGCCCAGGTCCGAGCGGATCTGGGCCAGGATGGGGCCCACGAGCGCGATGGACGGGCGAAGGGTGGCGGCGAGGAGCGCGACGCCCGCGAGGAGCAGGACGGTGCCGGATGTGGCGTGGTCCTGCTCCCCGCGGGCCCTGCTGGGCCTGGACGTCGGGTGCATGGGACGGGGCTAGTCCGCTTCGCGGACGGCGAGGGGTGGTGCGTCCATCGCTGCGGCCAGGCTGCCGGCACCGTCATGGGGTGCCGGGTCGCGTGTGGCGTTCGGGGCCAGGATCGTCGGTGCCACGGACGGCTCTGCGGGGCGGATGCCCTCGGCTGGGCGGGTGCGGCGTCGGCCGATGCGGATCTCGTTGAGCAGGATGTTCAACGTGATGGCCGTGATCGCCCCGGAGGCGATGCCCGAGCTGAACACGGTCTGGACTCCTGCGGGGAAGTGGGAGTAGAAGGTGGGCGCGGCGATGGGCAGCAGGCCCATGGTCAGGGTCGCGGCGACGATGAGCGCGTTGACTGCCCCCTGCTCGTCGTCGTGGAAGTTGACCTTGCTGAGGGTCTGCACGCCGTTCACGGCCACGAGGCCGAAGATCGCGACGCCAGCGCCGCCGAGGACGGGCAGGGGCACGACGGCGACCACGGCTGCGGTGATCGGGAACAGGGCCAGGACGATGAGGATGATGCCGCACGCGGCGACGGCGTAGCGGCTCTTGACCCGGCTCATGATCAGCAGGCCGATGTTCTGGCCGTAGGCGCTGGCCTGGAATCCGTTGAGCCCGCCGGAGAGGACTGAGCCGAGGCAGTCGGCGCGCAGGCCGTTGGCGACGTCCTTGGGGCTGACGGGGCGTTCGACGATCTGGCCGATGGCGAGCATGTCCGCGGTGGCCTCGGTCATGATCACGAGCATGACGATGAGCATCGAGATGATCGCGGCGACATCGAAGCGGGGCGCCCCGAAGTGGAACAGCTCCGGCACCGCGAAGACCTGCGCCGTGTGGACCTTGCTGAAGTCGGCCATGCCCAGCGGGATCGAGACGAGGGTCCCTGCGACCATCGCCACGAGCATCCCGACCCGCTTGGTGAAGCCGGGGACGTACTTGACGATGACCAGGGTCAGCAGGAGGGTGAGGATCCCGACGAAGACGTTCTTCGGCGAGCCGTAGTCGGGGCTGCCCTGGCTTCCCTGCAGCCAGCCGATGGAGATGGGGATGAGGCTGATGCCGATCACGGTCACCACTGAGCCCATGACCAGGGGCGGGAAGAACCGCAGGAGCTTGCTGTAGACCGGGGCGAGGAAGAACATGGCCGCCGCCGCAACGATGACCGCGCCGACGATGACCTGCATGGCCACGACGCCGTTCGGGTTGCCCTGTCCGATCGCGATCATCGAGGCGATCCCGGAGAAGGACACGCCTTGGACGAGGGGGAGCCTGACCCCGACCTTCCAGATCCCCAGTGTCTGGAGCAGCGTGGTCACGCCCGAGGCAAGCAGGCTCGCGCTGATGAGGAAGATGAGGTCGCTGAGCGGGAGGTGGAGCGCGGTGCCGATGATGAACGGCGGGGCGATGATGCCGGCATAGGCGGCCAGCATGTGCTGGGCACCTAGGGTGAACAGCTTCCCGAGCGGCAGCACCTCGTCCACCGGGTGGACGTCCTTGCCGTTCGTGGGGTGGGTGCGGAGAGTCTGGAAACGACTCTTCATGGCTAACTCCTCGTCATTGGGATGGAGGCTGGGGGACGGACAGGAGCACTGAGATCTCGAGGCAGGCGACCGCGGCGTTGTGGTCTGTGGGCCTCACGGTATCCCGGATTGGGATCCCAAAATCACGGTAAATGTGATCCCTGCCACCCGTCAAGGGGTCTGGCGAAAATGGGATCCCAAATTTCTTGACGACGGCGGGCGTCGCACCTAGTCTGATTTTGGGATCCCAAGAATGGATCCCAGATCCGAGGGCGCGGCCCCCTCAAGGGGAGCGGACCCCCGGGGGACTGCATCCACGGCCAATCCACCGCCCGGCCCGACAAGGGGAACCACTATGGCACAGCCAGCCGAAGAACCGCAGCGCGAGCGACCCCTCCGCGAGGTGATCCGCGACGCCCTGCGGACGCGCATCTTCGAGGGCCACTATGCCCCCGGCACCCGCCTCATCGAGCGCGATCTCGCGGCCGAGTTCAACGTCTCGAGGCTGCCGGTGCGCGAGGCGCTCCGGATGCTGGTCCAGGAGGGGATCCTAGCCGAGCGCGCCTCCCGGGGCTCGGTGGTGGCGGCACTGAGCGAGAGGGACGTCGAGGACCTGTTCGACGTGCGGCTCTCGCTCGAGGTGCTTGCGTGCAGGCTCGCGGCGCAGCGGGCCGACCAGGAGGACATCGCGCGGCTCGAAGCGCTCCTCGCACGGGCCACGGATGCCCTCGCCCGGGGGAGCATCAACGAGGCCCACCGGGCCAACAGCGAGTTCCACGACGAGGTGACCCGGATCGCGGACAACGGCTTCCTCCGCACGGCGCTGGAGCCCCTCCAGGGCCGCATGCACTGGCTGTTCCGGCACGTGACGGACCTGCCCGAGCTGGTCCGGGAGCACCGTGAACTCCTCGCCGCCATCGCCAGCGGCGACCCGGAGCTGGCCGCCAGGCAGTCGGCGCACCACATCGGCAAGTACAGAGAGCAGTACCCGGACACCGTCTGAGCCCGCGGGCCAGCCCGCCCAGAACTCCTTCGAGGAAGCACCCATGAAAACTCCCGTCGTCAACCCGAACACCAGCGAGGACGTGGCGGGGCCCCTGGCCGCCGGGGGCGCCCCTTCCCGTGCCCCCGCCCTGCACACCGCGACGGTGGGCCTTCGGCGCGCCCCTCGTCCCGCCCCGCCTGCGGCCGCCGGTGCAGTGACGGTGCCCGCCTCCCGAAAGAGGGGTGCCCTCGAATGAACGACCTCGTCATCGCCCACGGGCTCGTGGTCAACTCCTTCGGCGCCAGGGCTGCGCACGTCGTGGTCGAGGGGGGCAGGGTGAGCGCCGTCGTCGACGCCGCCGAACCGGTGCCGCCCGCCACGCGCGTGATCGACGCCGCCGGCCGCGCGGTGATCCCCGGGGGAGTGGACGCCCACTGCCACGTCGCCCAGGTCACCGGCCGCTACCGCACGCTCGACGACTACGCCGTGACCTCCAAGGCCGCCCTGTGGGGCGGCACCACGACGATCATCGACTTCGGCATTCCCCGCGACGCAGCGGAGTCGCCGCTCGAGGCAGCGAAGAACAAGCTCGCCCTCGCAGGGGAGGCGCGCTGCGACGTCGCCCTCCACGGCTCGGTCATCGCCTGGGACGACACGGTCCCGGGCCAGCTCGAGGAGCGGCCACTTGTTGTCGACGGCGGTGCGGAAGAGGGCCTTGCGCAGGTCCTCGCCCGAGTTGCCGTCGATGGAGAA
>NZ_DAIUJO010000088.1:10173-15446 GCF_036848755.1 Sinomonas sp.
CGAGGAGCTGGCCCGCCTCGGCATCCGCTCGGTGAAGATGTACATGACGAACCGCGGCACGACCATGGCGGAGGACGACACCGTCCTGAACGTCATGCGGGAGATGGTCCGCCTCGACGGGCTCACCTACATCCACGCCGAGCACGACGCGATGGTCGTCCACTGCACCCGTGAGCACGCCGAGGCCGGCCGGACGGGCCTGGCGCACCTGCCCGCGATGCGGCCCGAGCTGGCCGAGGAGGCCTCCGTCCGGGAGGTCCTGGCGATGGCCGAGTACGCCGGGGCGCCGGTGTATTTCGTGCACCAGTCCACCCCGGGCGCCGTCGACCTAGTCGCCGATGCCCGCGCACGGGGGCTGGCCATCCACTCCGAGACATGCCCGCACTACCTCACCCTCGACGACGGCGTCTACGCCGCCCGCTTCCCCGAGTGGTTCGCCTGCTGCCCGCCCATGCGGTCGCCCGAGACCGTCGCGGCCCTGCGCGAGCGCTTCGCGGACGGCTCGATCCACACCATCGCGAGCGACCACTCCTGCTACGACCTCGCCCAGAAGCGCGAGCACGCGCAGGACGTGCGGCAGATGCCGCACGGGCTCCCCGGCGTCGAGACCCGCATGCCAGTCGCCTTCACCGCCCTCTGGGAGGCATCGGCGGGGCTCGGCACCCTGTCTCGAGCCCCCGGCGGTGCGTCCCCGGCCGCCTCCGGACTGCCGGGGACGGGGCTTCTCGAGCGCTTCGTGGACCTGTTCTCGGCAGCGCCCGCACGCATCAACGCGCTCCCCGGCAAGGGCGCCATCGCGGCGGGCTACGACGCCGATCTCGTCGTGTTCGACCCGGACGAGGCCCGCACTGTCGAGGCCGCGGCCCTGCACATGGGCACAGACTTCTCCCCGTTCGAAGGCCGCGAGCTGCGCGGCTGGCCTCGGGCTGTGGTCGCGGCAGGCCGGGTGGTCCTCGACGAGGACGGCTTCCACGACCCGGGCCCGGTGGGCCGCTTCCTGCCCCGCCTCGGCTACCACGAGGCCGCGGCCTCACCGGCGCCCGGCGCGCCCCCGGCCGGCTGGCCCGGCGAGCTCGCCGCCGTCGCCGGCGCTGGCCCGAAGTGGGGGAAGTGAGCATGGTCCGGTCATCCCGTCCCGCCCGGATCGGCATGATCGTGCCCTCTTCGAACACGTGCCTGGAACCCATGACCTACCGGATCCTCGGCGGCAGGGAGGACGTCACTGTCCACTCGACCCGCATACCGGTGACCAGGATCGCCCTCGACTCCGGCTCCGACCGGCAGTTCGACGTCGATGGCATGCGCCGTGCCGCGGAACTGCTCGCCACGGCGGACGTGGATGTCATCGCGTGGAACGGCACGTCCGGTTCGTGGCTCGGGACCGGGCACGATCGCGAGATCGCCGCCGAGATCACGGGCGCCACGGGCGTCCCGGCCACGACCTCGACGCTTGCCTGCCTGGCCGCGTTCGGGCAGTTCGGCACCCGGACCGTCGGGCTTATGACCCCCTACACCGAGGACGTGAACCTCCGGGTCATTGCGGGCTACGCCGCCGAAGGCATCAGCGTCACGTGCCACCGCGCCCTGGGCCTGAGCGAGAACGAGTCTTTCGCCCGCCTCGCCCCGGAGGAGCTCCTGCCCGGATCGCTCGAGCTGGCGGCCGAGCGGCCCGACGCGCTTGTGTACCTGTGCACGAACCTCTACGGCGCCCCGCTCGTGGCCCGCGTCGAGGAGCGCACAGGGGTCGCCGCCCTCGACTCGGTCGCGGTCACCCTGTGGCGTTGCCTCCAGCTCGCCGGCGCGCCCCTGCTCGAGCCCCGCTGGGGCAGGCTGCTCGCCTGAGGAGCGGACGGACTCGCCCGGGGAAAACCCAGGCCAAGGCCACGGAGGTTCGCGGCCCGGCCGTGCAGCCGCAGCCTGCCAATGAAACGCTGGGATCTCGCTGGCGGAGCCGCGCCGTTTGAACTCGTCGAAGCGCCTTGGTCTGGAGACGAGCCGGTTCGAGTGAGGTCAGCTGGGGGAGGCGGTTGGCATCGGTGTGGCCGGCGGGGCCGGGGACTGCGGCGCGTCGACCGGCGCGGGTGCGGCTGTCTGGGTGGGGGCGTCGGTGCCAGGGGCCGCAGGTGCTCCGGCTCCGGGTGTCGGGGGTGCCGTGACTGTGTCGGGCAGGCTGGCGCCCGGAGTGGCGCCATCGCCCGGAGAGGGGACGGGGGAGGCCCCGGCTGTGGCTGTTCCGGTCGCTGCTGGCGTGCTGCCGGGAGTCTGGTGGGTGGCGGAGGGGTCCTGTGCGATGACCTGCCTGATCTGGGTCATGTACTGGTTCAGGCGGGCTTGGAGCTGTGAGAGGGGTAGGTCTTGGATGCCGGCTTGGAGCTTGGCGATGTCGTCCCACAGCTGGGCGAGTTGGGCCATTCCCGCCGGGCTCAGCGGTCCGTCGAGCGTGAGGACGAGCTGGTCGGCCAGCGCATAGGCGAGGCACTGGGTGCAGTTGTAGTTGGCGGCAACGGCCAGGTTCTGCGGGACGACGGCGTGGACCTGGCCAACGACGAGCACCACTTGGAACGCGACGGCCACCGCGGCGCAGTCCCGACAGCTGGCGAACGCGTCCGCCTCGTTGGTATTGAGCGCGGCGCCGTCCTGGACCCAGACGAGTGCGAAGGCCACGTCGTAGACGACCGACCCGTCCTTCGTGTTGACGGCCAAGGCCTGGTTGCCGCCGTCGCCCGGTGGGCTCGGCCTGCTGAAGGGGAAGACCCACGCCGGCGCCGGGGCATTGGCGGCGCCATTGGTGTTGCGTTGGGAGGTGGCGCTCCGACCGGCCCGGGGCACGAGGACCATCGCAAGCTGGGGCTTCTCCGCCGTCGGCTGGGGTACCCCTTGGGGCCAAATCGCGGCGATCTGCCCCTCTTGTCCCTGCACGAGAGGGGACCCCGTGGGAGCCCGCACGGCAAAGGCGTCGGCGACCGTGCCGCGCTCGTAGGGCTGGATCGGGCGGTAGGTGGATCCGTCGGGCCACCAGACGGCGGCGAGCAGTGCCCCGACGGCGAGGGCGGCGACGACCGACGTGGCGCGGCGGGCCGGTCGGCCACGCGTCTTCTGCCACATCGTGCGCCCCCAGCGCCCTGCCATCCTGACGAGGATGAGGGCCATGCCGAGGACGGGGAGTGCGGCCGCGAGGATCATGACCGCCTGTGCGCCCGCGCCCAAGAGGTCCCCGTGGCCCCATGAGGCGGCGAGGGAAGCCTCGCGCCGGGCGACGCTCGCCCAGGCGGTCGCAAGGACACGCGGGAGGGTGATGACCATCAGGGCCAGGCTGCCGAGGAGGACGGGGACCACGATCAGGACCCAGAGGGTGACGACGGCGCGCGCCCACGGTTTGAGCACTCTCGTCTCAGGGCGTCCCCAGCGCCACGGCAGGAGGCCGAGCAGCGTGGGTCGGATGCGGTGGAAGAGGTCGGGAACCCCTGTCAGGTCCGCGAGCACGTGGTACCCGTCGAAACGCACCAGCGGCGTGAGCTGGCGGATCATCTGCAGGATCTGGGTCAGGACGACCAGAAGCAGGGCGTCATATCGGGTTGCCCACCAGATCCCGGCGATCACGACGGTCACGATGGCGTTGAAATAGAGGCCGCCCAGGTCAGTGCGGACGCGCCCGGCCCTTCCGAGCCGGTACGAGTCGGTCACGTCAGTGTAGAAGGCGGGCCAGAACAGGTAGAGCCCGGCCCCCATGGCGCCGGGCGTGGCCCCGCCGTAGCGGGTGGCGGCCGCATGGCCAAATTCGTGGAATCCCGCGGAGAAGACCGTCACGGCGACGACCAGCAGCAGCAGCCCCGGGCTGTCAAACGCCTGGTAGGTCGCCGAGGCGAGCCCTTTCTCGGCCAGCACCCACCAGCTGACGAACAGGAAGGCTGCCACCAGCGGGACCACGACCCAAGGACGGAACAGGCCCGCGAAAGGTGCTGTCAGCCGCCGCGTCTTCTCCTCGTCGGTGACGGTGTAGCGGAAGCGCAGGCTCAGGAGGGGGTTCGACCGTCTGACCTCGGGCTGCGATCCGTCGGCCCGCCTGAGCAGCCCCAGCGGAAGTAGGCGGGAATCGATGAGGGTACGGACGTTCTCCGCGGTGACCCGGCGGCCGGAGCCCTGGCTCACTCGGTCTGCGATCTCCGAGACGCTGCTGTGCCCGTCCACCGCGGACAGGACCGAATAGAGCAGCGGCGTCAGCTGCAGGGTCTGGCCGTCCCGGCGGCGCACGAGCGCGGGTGCGTCCCGGTAGCCCGAGCCCTTCAGCTCGCCGATCAGCTCCACGCCCTCGGCCAGCGAGGGGACGTGCTGGCCAGGGTCCGGACCAGAGGGGGCTGGCCCGGCGGGCACGGGCGGGTGTCCGGGGCGCACCGTCATGGAGGCCTACTGCTGCAGATTCGACTGCTGGTCGGAGGTCGCTGTGGCCGCGCCGTCGACGTGTTGGGTGATGACGGCCTCCTGCTGGGCATCTGCGACGCTGGTGCTGTCCACGGCGCCGATGTTGGCGGCGACACCGGCGTTGATGGGCGCGGCGACATTCGCGTTCGCTGCCGCCGCGCCGTTGATCGGCGCGGCGATGCCCGCATTCGCGTCCAGATTCACGTTGACGTTCAGAAGGCTGCCGTTGGCCGCGGTCGGGTCGGTCGTGGTCGTGCCGGAGGCAGTCGTGTCCCCGCTTGGCGCCGGGGCGGCCGCCGTCGTCCCGCCCGCCGCGTGCCCGATGGTGCTGTCCTGGACCGAGTTCGCGGTCGCGTCGGCGTTGATGCCCTGATCGATCAGCGCACTCTGGTGCGCCACGCCCGCGGACGTGGAGCCGGCGGAGAGGACGTTGGCCGAGGCGGACGCATCGATCGGTGCCGCCACGTTCGCGTTCGCGGCCACTCCCAGGTCGATGGGAGCGTCGGCCTGTATCCCCAGATTGAGGTCTGCGTTGAGGTCGAGGATGGACGCGACCTCCTTGTCCGGCAGCGGAGTGATCCCTTCCGCCGCAAGCTCCTCTTCCGACAGTGGCTGCATCCCCGGATCGTCGGCCATCGTCTGCTCCATTCCGGCGCTGGAGGGCGCCTTCTCATCCTTGCCCTTGCCCGAAGAATATTGGGAGACAGACCCGTCTGTCTATCGCCGGAACGGTGCAGCCTGCCCGGGCCCTTCGAAGACCCTGACCCGTGCAGTTGGTCCTACGCGAGGAAGAAGGCTCAGTTGGAGGGGAAGTTGTAGGTGGCGTCGGAGGCGTGGGTGGGTTCTGGCCAGCG
>NZ_DAIUJO010000089.1:0-2418 GCF_036848755.1 Sinomonas sp.
GCTAGTCTGGCGCCATGACCACTTCCCCAACTCCCCAGCGGCTTGTCCCGGGCGACGCCGCCCCCGAGTTCGCACTGCCGGATTCCAGCGGCGGGACGACATCCCTCGCAGACCTCCGGGGACACAAGACGGTCCTGTATTTCTACCCGCAGGCCGCCACCCCCGCCTGCACCCAGGAGGCCTGTGATTTCCGCGACAGTCTGGCTTCCCTCGCGGCGGCGGGCTACGCCGTCGTCGGAATCTCGCCCGACCCCGCGCGCGCCGTCGCGAAATTCGCCGAGGCACAGCATCTCGGATTCCCCCTGCTCGCAGACGAGGATCACCGTGTCGCCGAGAGCTACGCGACGTGGGGCGAGAAGAAGAACTACGGACGGACCTACGAAGGCCTCATCCGCAGCACGTTTGTCCTTGACGAGGAGGGCAGGGTCGAGGTCGCCCAGTACAACGTTCGCGCCAAGGGGCACGTCGCCAAACTCCGGCGCGACCTCGGCCTCGACTGACCTGAGCGCTGCCTGAACAGACCCGCCGGACACGCCCGCTAGACTGACAGACGGTCCCGCCGAGTTCGGTGCGGGTATCGCGCGAGTGGTGGAATTGGCAGACACGCAGGATTTAGGTTCCTGTGTCTTCGGACGTGAGGGTTCAAGTCCCTCCTCGCGCACCACCTCCGGCATGAGGATGAGCCCGGCCGTGCAGGAACGACACCTGGGGACGGGCGCCGGGCACGGCGGGAAAGGCAATACGAGTGGCGCGAGGCATCAGGCGCAGGGATCTGCTTCAGGCGGCAGCGGCGACGGCACTACTGGCTGGGTGCACGCCTTCACCGCAGCCGAAGCCGAGCGCCACCGCGAGCTCTACCCCTGCCTCGAACCAGAACTTCACTTTCGGAACGCCGGCTGCCCCGATCGGCCTGGATCCAGCCCTGACCGCAGACATCGAGTCGTGGCGCATCACCCGGCAGGTCCTCGAAGGCCTCCTGACAACGGACCCGGAGACGGGAGCGCCAGCCCCGGGGTTGGCCACCCAGTGGACGCAGGGCTCGGATCTCCTCTCGTACACCTTCACCCTTCGGCAGGGGGTGCGGTTCCACGATGGCACGCCCTTCACGGCGGCTGCCGTCAAAGCGAACTTCGACCGGTGGTTCCATTTCCCCCCGGCTCTCCGGGCTGCCCGGGGCGTCCTTCCGTTTACGGCCGCGTTCCAGGCGCATTCCGACGCACCGGAGCTTTCGCTCTACAAGGGTTGCACCGTCCTCGGCGACTACCGCGTGCGAATAGACCTCACGTCGCCCCTCACCGAGCTGCTTCAGGCCCTCACGGCCCCCGCATTCGCCATATCGTCACCTGCCGCGCTCCAGGCCGGCTCCGCTGACGTGGAAGATCAGCCGTCGTCGGGGACAAAGATCTCCCGCTACGCCCAGCATCCTGTGGGCACCGGGCCTTTCCGTTTCAAGGAGTGGGCCTCGGACCGCGTGCTCCTCGAAGCGTCCCCCGACTACTGGGGAACGCGGGGGCAGATCGGCCAACTCGCATTCGTCGTCTACGACCAAGCCCAGAACCGGCTCGACGCGCTCGTCCAGGGCACGATCGACGGCTACGACGCAGTGACCCTCGACAACATCGAGACCCTCGTCCGCAAGGGCCTCCAGGTCGTCCGCCGCGACCCGTTCTCGGTCATGTACCTGGGCATGAACCAGGCCGTACCGATCCTGCAGAACGAGAACGTGCGTCTCGCGATCGCCTCCGCGATCAACAAGACCGCACTGATCACCCCCTTCTTCCTTGAGGACACGAAGCCCGCGGCTCAATTCCTCCCTCCGAAGCTCAACGGCTTCAACCAGGCCGGCGGCTTCCCGTCCTACGATCCCGAGAAGTCCAAGCGGCTCATCGCCCAATCCGGCTACCGGGGCGAGCCGCTCAAGTTCTACTACCCCCTCGACATCACGCACCTGTACCTGCCCTCTCCGGAGAAGGTATACGCCGAACTGAGCTCGCAGCTCACGCTCGTGGGCCTCAACATCCAGCCCGTGCCCATCGCCTGGTCGGACGGGTATCTTGAGCGGGTCACGACGCCCGGCGATCATGCGTTCCACCTGCTGGGGCGTTACGGGACCTACGCGGATCCCGACGACTTCCTTGCCGCTCTCTTCGGGGCGAAGAACGGCGAGTTCGGGTTCTTCGACGCCCAGCTCTTCAGCAAACTCGGCCGGGCCCGCGGCCTGCCGGACGGCAACGACCGGACGCAGGCGTACCAGAACATCAATGCCCAGCTCGCGAGCACAGCGCCCGCGATCCCGATCGCGTTCCCGATCTCGGCTGTGGCCCTCTCGAGCCGCGTGGGCACGTACCCCACCTCGCCTGTGCTCAATGAGACGTTCAACCACGTCGTCCTCACCTCCTAGCTCCCAACCGGGTGTCC
>NZ_DAIUJO010000089.1:2518-15218 GCF_036848755.1 Sinomonas sp.
TCCTAGCTCCCAACCGGGTGTCCCGGCACCCAACCGGGCATCCCGGCTCCCAACCGGGCCCCGCAGGAGCAGACTTCGCCGCACCGAAAAAATCGGCGTGAACCCCTTGACGCGCAGGCACGCGAGGATTTAGAGAACAACCCCGCCGAGGGATATTCTGCCTGTGGTCCATATGCGCAGGGAGAGTCAGTGACCTTCATATCCACCACTCGGTCCGCCGACGTCGTCTTGATCGGCGGGGGCATCATGAGCGCGACCCTCGGGGCGTTCATCAAGAAACTCGAACCGGCCTGGAACGTGGTGCTCTTCGAGCGCCTCCCGGCCTCGGGACTCGAAAGCTCGGGCCCCTGGAACAACGCCGGGACTGGCCACGCAGCCTACTGCGAGCTCAACTACACCCCGCAGGCCAAGGACGGCTCGATCAGCCCCGCGAAGGCGCTGGGCATCAACGAGGGCTTCCAGCTCTCGCGCCAGTTCTGGTCCCACCTCGTCCGTCAGGGCGACATCGGGGATCCGACGCGGTTCATCCACACCGTTCCGCACATGAGCTTCGTCATCGGCGACGCGCACGCGGACTACCTCAAGAAGCGCTTCGAGGCCCTCCATCCGAACCCGCTGTTCAGCGAGATGGAATTCTCCGAGGACCCTGCGCAGATCAAGGAATGGGCGCCCCTCGTCATGGAGGGGCGCGGCGAGGGCCGCGTCGCAGCCAACCGCGTGGCCTCCGGCACCGACGTCGACTTCGGGACCCTGAGCCGCGAGCTCGTGGGATTCCTCGCCGGCAATGGCGTCGAGGTCAACTACGGGACGGATGTGACCGACGTCGCCCGCTCCCGCGGTGGCTGGGACATCGCGACGAAGCACACCGCCTCGGGCGAGCGCGGCCGCATCCATGCGAAGTTCGTGTTCATCGGCGCGGGCGGCGGCGCACTCCACCTCCTGCAGGCCTCGGGGATCCCGGAGAGCAAGGGCTACGGAGGGTTCCCCGTCTCGGGCAAATTCTTCCGCTGCACGGACGAGTCGGTCGCGACGCGTCACAATGCCAAGGTGTACGGCCAGGCCTCGGTGGGCGCTCCCCCGATGTCGGTTCCGCACCTCGACACCCGGTACGTCGACGGGAAGCGGTCGCTCCTCTTCGGTCCGTACGCGGGCTTCTCGACGAACTTCCTCAAGAACGGCTCACTCCTCGACCTGCCCCTCTCGATCCGGCTCGGGAACATCGTGCCCATGCTCGCGGTGGCCAAGGACAACATGGACCTCACCGCCTACCTCGTGAAGGAGGTGGCGAAGAGCCGCGGCGCCAAGGTCGAGGCGCTGCGCGAGTATTTCCCGCTCGCCGACGCCGACAAGTGGGAACTGATCACGGCCGGCCAGCGAGTGCAGATCATCAAGAAGGACCCGCACAAGGGCGGTGTCCTGCAGTTCGGCACCGAGGTCATCACGTCGCGCGACGGTTCTGTCGGCGCCCTGCTCGGTGCCTCGCCCGGCGCATCGACCGCGGTCCCGATTATGCTCGAGCTCATGCGCCGCTGCTTCCCCAAGAAGTACCGCGGCTGGGAGGACAAGCTCCGTGAGATGATGCCTGGCTACGGCGTCAAGCTCAATGAGAACCCCGATCTGCTGGCCGAGGTGACGGCCAATACAGCCGACGCCCTCCAGCTGGCGGCCACCGCTCAGTAACGCACTGGCATCTGGCGGCCCGCACCGTACCACGGTGCGGGCCGCCGTCGTTCGACGGGAGACCACCCATGTTCCGGCTATCGAGCCTCTCGATGTCCAACAAGGCGCTCATCGCGCTCATCACGATCTTCGCCGCAGTGTTCGGCGTGATCACCGTGGGGACGCTCAAGCAGGAGCTCATCCCGTCGATCGAGTTCCCCCAGCTCACCGTGGTGACGTCGATGCCGGGCGCATCGCCCGACGTCGTCGACAAGCAGGTCGGGCAGCCCCTCGAGAAGGCGCTCCAAGCGGTCGAAGGCTTGGAGAGCAGCGCCTCGACCTCGCGTACCGGCGTCTCCACGATCCGCCTCTCCTTCCAGTACGGGACGGACCTCGACCGGGCCCGCAACCAGATCGACCGCGCCATCTCGAACGCCAAGTCCGAGCTCCCTTCGGACGTCTCGCCCAACACGCTGGCCGGGAGCATCACGGATTTTCCGATCGTGTTCATCGCCGCCTCGTCCGACCGTCCTCTGAGCGACCTCCAGAATGAGCTCACCCAGCAGGTGGTCCCCGCGTTGTCGAAGATCGACGGCGTCCGGAGCGTCGACATCACCGGGGGCGCTACGCAGCACATCCAGATCCAGCCGGATCCTGTCGCGCTTGCCGCGCGGGGTGTGGACGTCGCAGCCATCAAGACGGCCCTCCAGAACAACGGCTCGCTGGTCCCGGTGGGAACGGTGACGGAGCAAGGACGCACGCTGTCCCTCCAGGCGGGCAGCCCGATCGACTCGACGGATGCGATCAAGGGGCTCCCGCTTGCCGGTGCGTCGCAGCCGACGACGATCGGCGAGGTCGCCGCCGTCGCCATTCAGGACGACGCCGCAACCTCCATCACGCGGACTGATGGCAAGCCCACCCTCGCGGTCTCCGTGACCAAGAAGCCCGACGGCGACACCGTGGCGATCTCGCACGCCGTCCGCGACGCGATCCCCGGTCTCCAATCCGCGCTCGGTTCACATGCCAAGCTCACCACGGTCTTCGACCAAGCACCCTTCATCGAGAAGTCCATCCAGGACCTCACGACCGAAGGCCTGCTCGGGCTCGGCTTCGCCGTCCTCGTGATCCTCGTGTTCCTGCTCTCCGTCCGTTCGACGCTCGTGACGGCGGTCTCCATCCCGCTCTCGCTCCTCATCACGTTCATCGGGCTCTTCGCGGCGCACTATTCGCTCAACATCCTCACCCTGGGCGCACTCACCATCGCCATCGGCCGGGTTGTCGACGACTCGATCGTCGTGATCGAGAACATCAAACGCCACCTGAGCTACGGCGAAGAGAAGACGACGGCGATCCTCGCCGCAGTCCGTGAGGTTGCGGGCGCGGTGACCGCCTCCACACTCACTACGGTCGCGGTCTTCCTCCCGATCGCGTTCGTCGGCAATCTCGCAGGCGAGCTGTTCAGGCCCTTCGCGCTCACGGTGACGATCGCGCTCCTCGCATCCCTCGCGGTCGCCCTCACGATCGTGCCCGTACTCGCCTACTGGTTCCTCGGCCACAAACCCCAGCCCGCCGCACATCAGGCCGACATCGAAGCGCGCGCCCACGAGAAGGAGAAGCGCAGCCTCATCCAACGCGGCTACCTCCCGATCCTGCGCACCACGCAGCGGCATCCGGTATGGACGCTCGTCGCGGGCGTCGTCGTCCTCGTCGGGACGTTCGCCATGACGCCCCTCCTCCCCACGAATCTCCTCGGCAATTCGGGGGAGAACAGCTTCACGGTGAACCAGACCCTGCCGCCGGGCACGAGCCTTGACGCGACGAGCGCCGCGGCGGCCAAGGTCGAGGACGTGCTCCGGCACACGGACGGCGTGCAGACGGTTCAGGTGACGATCGGCAACTCGACAACCGGCTTCAGCGCGTTCCTCTCCACCGGGGCGTCGAGCGCGACGTTCACGGTCATCACGGACGAGAACAGCGACCAGTTGGCGCTCCAGCAGCGCGTGCGCACGGAGCTGGGCGGCCTCACTGGCGTCGGCCAAGTGAACCTCAGCCAGCAGCAGGGCGGCTTCGGGACCGCGTCCACGGTCGACGTCACCGTCAAGGCGCCCGACGCCGCCGCGCTCGCCAAGGCCAACGATGCCGTCCTCGCCACGCTGCACGGCGTTCCCGGCGCGACGGATGTGACCAGCAATCTGGCGGCGGCCCAGCCTGTCGTACAGGTCAAGGTGGACCGTGCGAAGGCCACCGCGGCTGGCCTCAACGAGCAGCAGGTCGGCGCGATGCTCGCGGCGACCGTCAGCCCGATTCCTGCCGGAACGGTGCGCATCGACACGACCGACTATCCGGTGCTCATCGGGAAGGGAACCCGGTTCTCAAGCGTCGACGCCGTCCGGTCGCTGCCGCTTCCGGGCGCTCGAGGCCTGACCCTCGGCTCGATCGCGAGCGTGGAGACAGTCAACGTGCCGGTCACCGTTACGAGCACGTCCGGCCAACGCACCGCAACGGTCTCGGTCACCCCGGGCGACACGAGTCTGGGCACGGTGAGTGCCGAGGTGCAGAAGCGCGTGGACAATCTGTCCCTCGACGCCGGGGCGACCGCGTCGGTCGGCGGTGCGGCGAGCCAGCAGGCGGACTCGTTCCGCCAGCTCGGGCTCGCGCTGCTCGCCGCGATCGCCATCGTCTACGTCATCATGGTGGCAGCGTTCAAGAGCCTCCTCCAGCCGCTCGTGCTGCTCGTCTCCATCCCGTTCGCTGCGACGGGAGCCATCCTGCTCCTCCTGGCGACGGGGATTCCGCTGGGCCTGCCGGCGCTCATCGGCCTGCTCATGCTCGTCGGCATCGTCGTGACGAACGCGATCGTCCTCATCGACCTCATCAACCAGTACAGGCGCCCGCGTCCCGACCGCCCGGCCCTCGCGCTCGAAGACGCGATCGAGCGGGGCGCCCGTCAGAGGCTCCGGCCGATCCTCATGACTGCCCTCGCGACGATCTTCGCGCTCACCCCGATGGCCTTCGGCCTGACCGGGGGCGGCGGATTCATCTCGCAGCCGCTCGCGGTCGTCGTCATCGGCGGCCTGGTCTCCTCGACTGCGCTCACACTCGTGCTGGTGCCAGTGCTGTACCGGCTCGTCGAGGGGCGCCTCGAGCGCCGTCGGCTCCTCCGGGAGATCGCCGAACCCCTTGTCCTCAAGGGCTGACTCCTCCAGCGCCCACGACTCCAGCACGCACGACTCCAGCCGCGCCCCGAGCGGGCGGCGGGAACAATCGCCGACCGCCCGCGGTTCAGGATAGATGCAAATGCATGTATTCTGGGGGAACACGAGGAAAGAGGTCATCATGCAGTTCGGAATCTTCAGCGTAGGGGACGTCACCCTCGACCCCACGAACGGCCGGATGCCCACCGAGGCCGAGCGGATCAAGGCGATCGTGCAGATCGCCCGCCATGCCGAGGAGGTCGGGCTCGACGTCTTCGCGACCGGCGAGCACCACAACCCACCGTTCTACCCGAGCTCGCCCACGACCCTCCTCGGGTACATCGGCGCGCAGACGGAGCGACTCATCCTCTCCACGACGACGACCCTCATCACGACCAACGATCCGGTCAAGATCGCCGAAGACTTCGCCATGCTCCAGCATCTGGTCGACGGGAGGACCGACCTCGTGCTGGGCCGCGGCAACACTGCCCCCGTGTACCCGTGGTTCGGCAAGAACCCGCACGACGCCCTCGAACTCACCATCGAGAACTACGCCCTCCTCCGCCGTCTCTGGGACGAGGACGTGGTGGACTGGTCGGGCAAGTTCCGCACCCCGCTCCACAACTTCACCGCGACGCCACGGCCCCTTGACGGCGTCGCGCCCTTTGTGTGGCACGGTTCCATCCGCACGCCGCAGATCGCCGAGCTCGCTGCCTACTACGGCGACGGCTTCTTCGCGAACAACATCTTCTGGCCCAAGGAGCACTACATCCGGCTGATCAACCTGTATCGCGAGCGCTTCGAGCACTACCGCCACGGCAAGGCCCACCAGGCCATCGTGGGCCTCGGCGGTCAATTCTTCATGCGGCGCAACTCCCAGGACGCGGTACGCGAGTTCCGGCCGTACTTCGACAACGCGCCGGTCTACGGGCATGGCCCCTCGCTCGAGGACTTCACGTCCCAGACGCCGCTGACGGTCGGCAGTCCCGCCGAGTTCGTCGAGAAGACGCTCGCGTTCCGCGACTACTTCGGCGACTACCAGCGCCAG
Organism: Sinomonas sp.; assembly: GCF_036848755.1. NCBI lineage: Bacteria > Bacillati > Actinomycetota > Actinomycetes > Micrococcales > Micrococcaceae > Sinomonas > Sinomonas sp. Next base: position 8,420 of record NZ_DAIUJO010000089.1, read on the forward strand.
CTGTTCCTCGTCGATCACGCTGGCCTTCCGCTCAAGACGGTCCTCGAACAGCTCGACCTCCTCGGTGAGGTCCTTCCCGAACTCAAGGCCGGCTTTGCGGCCGGTCGCCCGGCCGACGTCCCGGAAGGACCGCGCCACGCTGCGCTCGCAGCCCATCGGAGCGCGCACGCCGCCGAGGCGGAGCCGGCAGAGGCTGAGCCCGCAGAGGCGGAGCCGGCGAAATGAACCCTGCGGGCACCACCGCCAACTCCGCCCCCTCCATGCGGGACACGGCGGAGGCGTGGGAGTCGCTCTTCCGGGCACAGGTCGCCGTCATGCGGCGCCTCCAGGCCGACCCCGCGTTCCGCGAGTTGGGCATCAAGGAGTACGACGTCCTGTTCACGCTGAGCGGCTGTCCCGAGAGCGGGCTGCGCCTCAACGAACTCAACGACCACGTGCTGCTCGCCCAATCCAGCCTGAGCCGGCTCGTGGAGCGGCTCGAACGCAAAGGGCTCGTCGCGCGCCGAGCCGCCCCCGACGACGCTCGCGGGATCCTGATCACCCTCACCGAGGCAGGACGCGAGACTCAGCGACGGATCGGCCGCGGGCACGTCCGTGAGATCGCACGCCTCTTCGGCGAGGCGCTCGACGCCGAAGAGCTCGCCGAGCTGACCAGGCTCACGGCGAAGCTCCGCGAGCACGTGGTCGAGCACCACCCCTAGCCGACGACGGCGAGCGCCTCCGGGTCGTCGTCGGGGAGCGCTTCGTCGCAGTCAGCGGCGACGGCGAGTCGCCGCAGGACGAGACTCCCGCCGACGGTGGAGAGGAACGCGGTGTCGGAGGAGTCGCGCCCAGCGGTGATCCTGAGCATGCCGTAGCGCGACGCGAGGCCGGTCGGGTCGATGACGTGCCACGCGCCGTCGGCATACGCCTCGGCGACGGCGTGGAAGTCCATGGGTCGCAGCCCGGGCGCGTAGACGGCCGTCAGTCTGGCCGGGACGTCCTTGGCCCGAAGGAGCGCGATCGCGAGGTGCGCGTAGTCCCTGCACACACCGCGGCGATGCAGAAGCGTCTCGACCGCGCCATCCGTCCCGCGGGATGAGCCGGCAACGTACGAAAGCTGTTCATGCACCCACTTGCGGACGGCGACGACGAGCTGGGTGCCGGTCATGCCCCCGAACTGGCCGTAGGACGTCGGCAGCAGGCGATCGCTCTCGGCGTACCGGCTCGGCCGGACATAGCGGATGAGGTCCATCTCGTCGACGGCGTCGGGGACTGCGCGTCCCCTCACGCTTGCCGTGTACTCGACGTCGACGTCGGAGGCGTTGTCGAACTCGAGGACGTGGAAGCGACCGCCGTGGCCGTCGACGAGTTCCCGCCACGGGACGGGCTGGCCGCCCGAGGTCACGTTGAGCTGCTCGTCGAAGGACGTGTATCCGGGGTTCTTCGCGACGGCGACGGCCATCGCGACCTTCGTCCGCGCCACGGTGGTGAACGAGAGATGGGCGCTGACAGTGCGCAGCATGGAGCTCCAGGGGTCTAGGAGTCGGAAGGCCTAGGAGGGCTTCGTGAACTTCAGCGACATGATCATGCGCTGAGCGTCGGCGAAGTCTCCGGACGTCTGGACGTAATCCGACGCCTGAGCAAGGTTATCGAATGCCTGCAGTGGAGCAACCTCCGCGTTGGGAGCGAGGGGCGCGAGTTCCGTGACGTCGGAGAAGGCATAGCCGCCGGACCCCGTCGGTCCGGGCACGATGTTGAGCAGGCGGCACGCCTTCCCGTCCTGGGCCGAGGTCCTGACCCCGACGAGGCCGAAGGACCCGAAGTACTTGTAGCCCTGGATGACGCGGAAGACGAAGCGAGGCGTCAGCGCGTTCGGACCGTCTTGGAACGGCAGGCTGACGGGAACGCTGTTGAGCACCGTGTAGGCCTTGGCCTGACTGGCATCGCAGGGTTGCGCGGCTGGCATGGGGAGGCCGGTCTGGAGCGCCGCGACGAAGGTGCCGTCTGCCTTCTTGACGTCGTAGTGCACCGCGCCGGCCGCGGAACCCGGAGCCGGCGCGGCCGACTGCACGATCCACTGCGCAGGCAGCTCGAAGCTGATCGTCTTCCCGGGGTCGGTGAACGTCTTCCACTCGGCGGACGTGGCGCCAGCCGACGGCGTCCCGCTCGCCGAGGCGCTCCCGGAGGGGGCCGGCGATGCATTCGCCGAGGACGTCGCCGGACCCACGGGGGTCCATTGGGGAGCGCTCTGGCCGGCGCCGCACGCGGCGAGGAACAGCGCGCTCAGGGCGGTACCCAGGATGGCGCTGAGGAACTTGACGACGCGGCAAACGGCGACCATGCAGCAACCCTAGCGAACCGCGATGGCGGTACTCTGGCGCCATGCTGGAGCAGGACGAGGACGGCCTCACAATCGCCGCGCACGAGGTCGCCGATTGGCGGCTTCGCGTGTTCGATCTCTATCAGCGGGTCCGGGCAGCAACGAACCCCCGCGAAGGGCACGACCTGTGGCGCCGCGAGCGGGACGTGCTCTTCGGCACCCATCCGGCCTCCGCCGTCGTCCGCGCCGACCGCGCAACCTTCCACGGGCTGCCCACGGCTCCCTACGACGCGGACTTCCGGTTCGAACTCCCCCTCCTGCCGGAGGGCGCAGGCCAGGAGAGGCCTGTGCGGACGGGCACGGACGGCACAGTGCCGTTCGTGCGGCTCGGGACGTTCGACGTGCCGGGTCTCGGCCCGCTTGCTGCGTGGCGCCACGCGGGCTACGGGGGCGGTGTCTTCGTGCCGTTCCGGGACGGGACGGCGGGGCGACCGGGCGGGACCTACGGCGCAGGGCGCTATCTCATCGACACGATCAAGGGCGCCTATCTCGGCGCCCGCACGGATCCGGGCGGCGTGCCGATCTACACCCTCGACTTCAACTTCGCCTACAACCCCTCGTGCGCCTACAACGAGGCATGGGCCTGCCCGCTCCCGGGGCCGGACAATCGCTTCGCAGCGGAGGTTCCCGTCGGCGAGCTGTACCCGGCGCTGTGAAGCGAACGCCGCCGGTTGACAGGATTCTGTGAGGAGTGTCATAGTCGTGGGGTGAACCTGTCAGACAGCCCTACAGCGCGACAGCCCGAGGTGAGGTCCCCCGACGTCATGCGACGTCCGCTCCCCCGTCTGAGCGCGGCTGAGGCCGTCTTGGCCGAGCTTCGCGGCGAGATCGAATCGGGCCGCGTCCCCGTCGGCTCGAAGCTCCCGGCGGAGGCCGCCTTGGCGGCGCGCTACGGCGTCAGCCGCTCGGTCGTTCGGGAGGCGCTCCGCTCGTGTGCCGCGCTCGGGCTCACAGAGACGCACACCGGCAAGGGGACGTTCGTCGTCTCGGGCCGCATTTCCGGGGACCTGGTCCTCGGGCGCTACTCCGCTCGAGACCTCACGGAAGCGCGCCCCCATATCGAGATTCCCGCGGCTGGGCTCGCCGCGCTGCGGCGCAGCGACGACGACCTCGCGACACTCAAGGGCATCGTTGCCGATATGGCCCTTGAGGACGACCCCGCCGCGTGGGTCGCCCTCGATGCCACCTTCCACTGCCTCATCGCGCGAGCGAGCGGCAACAAGGTGTTCGAGAGCGTCGTCGTAGACCTCCGCGAAGCGCTCGCAAACCAGTCCGAGACCCTCAACCTCGTCGCCGACCGCCAGCGCGCCTCCGATGTCGAACACCGGCAGATCGTCACGGCGATCGAGGCGGGTTCCTCCGAGCTCGCGAGCGCCGCCATGGCCGAGCACCTCGCGGCGGTCAACGAGGCGCTCGGTTCCCTGGAACCGCGGAACTCCAGCTGACCTGCGCCCCGCCCCACAACTGCCCGCCACTATCGCCGTCCGCAGAGAGCCATGCCTTCCAACGCTGATCACACCCCCTTCGTCACGCCGGCAGGCCGCACCCTCGTGCTTCCCGGCCTCCCCGCCCATGTCCCCCTCGCCGTGCAGATCCGCGGCGAGATCGTCGAAGGCGTCCACTACGGAAGCGTCGCTGCCACTGCCGCCGACGGCACTCTCCTCTGGGCAGCGGGCGACTCGAACGCTCCGTTCTACCCGCGCTCGGCCCTCAAGCCGCTCCAGGCTGTCGCCCTCGTCCGGGCAGGCCTCAGCCTTCCCGACGAGCTCCTTGCGCTCGCCGCCGCGAGTCACAGCGGCGGAGACGCGCACCGGGAAGGGGCGCTCCGCATCCTCACACTGCACGGCCTCGGGATTTCGGCCCTCGAGAACACGGTCGACCTCCCGTACGGCGTCCACGAGCGCGAGCGGTGGCTCCGCGAGGGTGGCACCGCGGACCACCTGTGCCAGAACTGCTCGGGCAAGCACGCCGCCATGGCCGCCGTCTGCACGCTGAACGGCTGGCCCGTTTCGGGATACCTTGAGCCGGACCACCCGCTCCAGCAGCTCGTCGCAGCCACGATCGCCGAGCTGACGGGCGAAGAGCCCGCGGCATGGAGCACCGACGGCTGCGGCACGCCGCTTCCCGCCGTGAGCCTCGCCGGGATTGCGCGCGCCTACGGAAGGCTCGCGCGGGCTGGGGCGAACGAGGCTCGCGCTCACGACGACGCCGCCGCGCACGACGGCGGGAACGTCGCCCTGAGCGCGGAGGCCGCCGTCGCCCACGCCATGGCGGCCCACCCTGAGATGGTGGCGGGCGAAGGACGGGACGTCACCGCGCTCATGCGGCTGCTGCCGGGCGCCGTGGCGAAGGACGGGTTCGAGGGAGTACAGCTTGTCGGACTCCCCGACGGCCGGGCGATCGCCGTGAAGATCGCGGACGGCGGGGACCGCGCGCGCATGCCCGTCGCCGTGCGCGCACTTGCCGCATTGGGCGTTCCCGAAGCCGCAGCCGACGGTGCCCTCGCGGCGCTCGCCACTGCGAGCGTCCTCGGCGGGGGGCATCCAGTCGGCCTCCTTGCCGCGCTCGACGACGCATTCCCCGCCTGACGCAGTTCACACAGTTCACCACTCACTCTCACCCGCCCTCGCTCTCCCCCACGGCCCGATCCGCCCTCGCTCTCCCCCGCAGCCCGATCCGCTCTCGCTTCCCCCCGCAGCCCGCACGAAAGGCCCTCCCATGACCCGTGCCGCCGAGACGCTCGACGACGCCCCGCTCCCGAACCACGCCGCCGAACTCGGCGCCTCCCGCGCCGCAACACGTATCGATCACGATCTCCTCGGCGACCGGGAAATCCCCGCGGACGCGTACTGGGGTGTCCACACCCTCCGGGCGGTCGAGAACTTCCCGATCACGGGACAGCCGCTTTCGACGAACCCGCACCTTGTGCGGGGGCTGGCCGCGGTCAAGCTCGCTGCCGCGAGGGCGAACCAGGAACTCGGCCTCTTGGACGCCGAGCGCGCCGCAGCCATCGAAGAGGCATGCCTCGAGATCCTCGACGGGCAGCTCGCCGACCAGTTCGTCGTCGATGTCATCCAGGGAGGCGCTGGAACGTCCTCCAACATGAACGCAAACGAGGTCATCGCCAACCGCGCCCTCGAACTGCTCGGACATGCAAAGGGCCACTACGCGGCATTGCATCCGAACGACCACGTGAACCTGAGCCAGTCGACCAACGATGTCTACCCGACAGCTGTGCGGGTCGCCACCGTCTACGGCATCGAGGGCCTCCTCACGGCCCTCACCTCGCTCGAGGATGCGTTCGCCGACAAGGCCTCCGAGTTCCGGACCGTCGTCAAGATGGGCCGGACGCAGCTTCAGGACGCCGTGCCCATGACCCTCGGCCAGGAATTCGGAACCTACGCCGTCACGATCGGCGAGGACCGCGAGCGGCTGCGGGAGGCGTCGCGCCTCGTGCACGAGATCAACCTCGGCGCGACAGCGATCGGCACGGGTCTCAACGCCCCCGCGGGCTACGCCGAAGCGGCGTGCCGGCATCTCGGCGAGGCCACCGGCCTGCCGCTCGTCACCGCCGTCGACCTCATCGAGGCGACCCAGGACATGGGCGCGTTCGTGCATCTCTCGGGCGTTCTCAAGCGTGTGGCCGTCAAGCTCTCTAAAATCTGCAACGACCTCCGCCTGCTCTCGTCGGGGCCGCGCGCCGGTCTCGCCGAAATCGTCCTGCCCGCCGTGCAATCCGGCTCCTCGATCATGCCCGGCAAGATCAACCCGGTCATCCCCGAGGTGGTCAGCCAAGTGGCATACGAGGTCATCGGAAACGACGTCACGATCACGATGGCGGCCGAGGCGGGACAGCTCCAGCTCAACGCCTTCGAGCCGGTCATCGTGCACAGCCTCCAGAAGAGCATCGCTCACCTCGAAGCCGCGTGCCACACCCTCACCGAGCGCTGCGTGCGGGGCATCACGGCCAACACGGAGCGGTTGCGCGCAAGCGTCGAACACTCGATCGGCCTCGTCACCGCCCTCAATCCGTACCTCGGCTACGCAGCCGCGACATCGATCGCACAGGAGGCCCTCGCAACCGGGCGCGGCGTCGCGGAGCTCGTGCTGGAGCGCGGACTGCTGACGGCCGAGCGGCTCGAGGAACTCCTGCGCCCCGAGCGCCTCGCGAACCTCACCGTCTAGTCGTCACCGCCCAGCCGTCGTCGGGCGCCCCACCACCTGCACGACCCCGACGTGCCAGCCCGTCCTGCACCACGACCTGCTCAGCCCCACCTGCACAGCCCCCCGACCTGCACCATCACCACCAGTTCCCAACCAACGAAAGGACGCTGATGTCCTCCATCGATCCCACCCCCATGCCCGGAGCCCCACAGCTCGAGGACCATCTTGAAGACCGCGGGCATGCGCATTCGGCGGACCATGTGATCCATGCCG
>NZ_DAIUJO010000090.1:0-15073 GCF_036848755.1 Sinomonas sp.
CCTAGCCGCCTTCGGGAGGCGCCAAGCGGGCGGAAGCAGGGCCGGATGTGCGTTTCGTCACGCCTGGCCGCCCCCGGAATACCCGGCTGCCCGGCGGAAGTTTAGGATAGAAAGCACCGCAGCAGACCACGCCCGTAAGTACTGGCTGGTCATCAGCACTTCCCGTCAGTTTCGCGCCGCACCCCTCGGCGCAGGCCAAGGAGCACTCATGACCACCGCCCCCGAGCACGATCCCTTCGGCTTCCTCGGACTCACCTACGACGACGTCCTCCTGCTGCCCGGTCCCACGGATGTCATCCCGTCCGAGGCTGATACTTCGACCCGACTCTCCCGCCGCATCCGACTCGGCATCCCCGTCCTGTCTGCAGCCATGGACACGGTGACCGAGGCCCGGATGGCCATCAGCCTTGCGCGTCAGGGCGGGATCGGCATCCTTCACCGCAACCTGTCCATCGAGGACCAGGCCGAGCAGGTCGACCAGGTGAAGCGCAGCGAGTCCGGGATGATCACGAAGCCAGTGACGGTCGGGCCCGACGCAACCCTGAAAGAGCTCGACGACCTGTGCGCCCACTACCGCGTCTCGGGCCTGCCCGTCGTCGACGGCAATCGCCGACTGCTCGGCATCATCACGAACCGGGACACCCGCTTCATCCCCTACGAGGAGTTCGCGAGCCGCAAGGTGCACGAGGTCATGACCCCGATGCCTCTCGTGACCGCGAAGGTGGGCGTCGCGAGGGACGAGGTCATCGGCCTCCTCGGCAAGCACCGAATCGAGAAGCTTCCGCTCGTCGACGACGACGACATCCTCCAGGGGCTCATCACCGTGAAGGACTTCGAGAAGGCGGATCAGTACCCGAACGCCACGAAGGACGAGTCCGGGCGCCTTCGCGTGGGTGCAGCGGTCGGGTTCTTCGGGGACGGCTACGAGCGGGCGATGACGATGGTGGAGGCCGGCGTCGACGTGCTCGTGGTCGACACCGCGAACGGCCACAGCCAGGGCGTCCTCGACATGATCTCGCGGCTCAAGAAGGACCCTGCCGCGGCGCATGTCGACGTCATCGGCGGTCAGGCGGCGACCCGTGAGGGCGCGCAGGCGCTCATCGACGCGGGTGCGGACGCGATCAAGGTCGGCGTCGGCCCTGGGTCGATCTGCACGACCCGCGTGGTGGCCGGCGTGGGCGTGCCTCAGGTCACGGCGATCTACGAGTCGGCGAAGGCCGCGATTCCGGCGGGCGTGCCGGTGATCGCCGACGGCGGCCTGCAGTACTCGGGCGACATCGGCAAGGCGATCGTCGCCGGAGCGGATTCGGTCATGCTCGGCTCCCTCCTCGCGGGCACGGCCGAGGCGCCGGGCGATCTGGTCTTCATGAACGGCAAGCAGTTCAAGTCCTACCGGGGCATGGGCTCGCTGGGTGCGATGCAGACGCGCGGCAAGAACACGTCCTACTCGAAGGACCGCTACTTCCAAGCCGACGTCCCGAGCGACGAGAAGCTCGTCCCGGAAGGCATCGAGGGCCAGGTTCCCTACCGCGGGCCCCTCGCCGCGGTCGCCCATCAGCTCGTGGGCGGGCTGCGCCAGACGATGTTCTACGTCGGTGCCCACACCATCGATGAACTCAAGGCGAAGGGCAAGTTCGTCAGGATCACGTCCGCGGGACTCAAGGAGAGCCACCCGCACGACATCATGATCACGGCCGAGGCGCCCAACTACCGCAAGTAGGCCGCCCCAGGTCTCAGGCAGAGGCCCCTTGCCCCTCCGGGCGAGGGGCTTCGTCGTCGGGCTTCCCGTTGTGCGGTCGACTAAGGTAGAGGCCGTGACCTACGAGATCGAAATCGGCCGCGGCAAGCGCGGACGGCGCGCTTATTCCCTCGACGACATCGCCATCGTCCCCAACCGGCGGACCCGGGATCCCGAGGACGTCTCGGTCTCGTGGCAGATCGATGCGTACCGCTTCGGGATGCCCGTCATTGCCGCGCCGATGGACTCGGTCATGTCGCCCGCGACTGCCGTCGAGCTCGGCCGTCTGGGGGGACTCGGCGTCCTCGATCTCGAGGGCCTCTGGACCCGGTACGAGGACCCCGAGCCCGTGCTCGCGGAGATCGCCGCGCTCGAGGGGGATCCGTCGAGCCCGACGGTCACGCGCCGTCTTCAGGAGCTGTACTCCCAGCCCGTCGATCCCGAGCTCATCACGTCGCGCCTCGAGCAGATCCGCGCTGCGGGCGTGACGGTCGCTGGCGCGCTCACGCCATCCGGCACCCTGCGGCACTACAAGACCGTGCTGGCCGCCGGCGTCGACCTTTTCGTCATCCGCGGCACGACGGTCTCCGCCGAGCACGTCTCGAAGAACCAGGAGCCGCTCAACCTCAAGAAGTTCATCTACGAGCTCGACGTCCCGGTGATCGTCGGAGGCGCCGCCGGCTACACGCCGGCCCTGCACCTCATGCGCACGGGCGCGGCAGGAGTGCTCGTCGGCTTCGGCGGGGGAGCGACGACGACGACGCGTCGCGCCTTGGGCATCCATTCTCCCCTTGCCTCGGCGATCAGCGACGTTGCCGCCGCACGCCGCGACTACATGGACGAATCGGGCGGCCGGTACGTCCACGTCATCGCCGACGGCGGCATGGGCACCTCGGGCGCCATCGTGAAGGCGATCGCCATGGGGGCGGACGCCGTCATGCTGGGCTCTGCCCTCGCGCGCTCCCTCGAAGCGCCCGGCCGCGGCTGGCACTGGGGAGCAGAAGCCCACCACCCGGAGACGCCGCGCGGCGAACGCGTCAACGTCGGGACCGTGGGGCCCATGGAGGAAGTCCTCTTCGGGCCCGGGCACCACGCCGACGGGACGTCGAACCTCGTCGGCATGCTGCGCCGCTCCATGGCCACGACCGGGTACTCGGACCTCAAGGAATTCCAGCGCGTCGACGTCGTCGTCTCCCCACACGCGGGCCTGTAGCGCGCCGGCGGGGTTAATCCGGCGTCGAGACGCCCGCGCGCTGGGTGACGCGCCTAGACTCCTAGGAAGAAGTCTCGGGAGCGGAGGGCGCAATGTCGGCACAGCTCGGGCCGGGGGCCCGGACAGCGGCGATCGAACGGTTCAAGGCGACGGGCGCCCCGGAGAAGCAGCTTGACGTTCTCATCGTGGGGGGCGGCATCGTGGGGGCCGGCGCCGCGCTCGACGCCGTGACCAGAGGCCTCGACGTCGGCATCGTCGAGCAGCGCGACTGGGCCTCGGGCACGTCCTCCCGCTCCTCGAAGCTCATCCACGGAGGCCTCCGCTATCTCGAGATGATGGACTTCCGGCTTGTTCAGGAGGCTCTGCAGGAGCGTGGGCTCCTCCTGCAGAGGATCGCGCCCCACCTCGTGAAGCCCGTGCCGTTCCTGTACCCGCTGACCCGCCGCTGGTGGGAGCGGCCCTACGTCGGCACCGGCATGATGATGTACGACTCGCTGGGCCTCACCAACGGGCACGGAACGGGACTGCCCGTCCACAAGCACATGTTCAGGCGGGGGACGCTTCGGGCGGCCCCCAGCCTGCGCGACGACGCGATGATCGGCGCGATCCGCTACTACGACGCCCAGGTCGACGACGCCCGGATGGTGGTGAACGTCGTCCGCACAGCGGCCCACCACGGAGCGCACGCGGTCAACCGGATGCGCGTCGAGAGCTTCCTGCGCGAGGGCGAGCGCGTCGTTGGGGCGCACGTGCGAGACCTCGAGACGGGTGAAGAGCTCGACATCCGGGCCAAGCAGGTCATCAACGCCACAGGGGTGTGGACCGACGAAACCCAAGCCATGGTGACCGAGCGCGGGCAGCTCAAGGTCCGGGCATCGAAGGGGGTCCACCTCGTCGTCCCGCGCGATCGGTTCCAGTCGACCGTGGGGCTCATCCTCCGCACGGAGAAGTCGGTGCTGTTCGTCATCCCCTGGGGACGCCATTGGATCATCGGCACGACCGACACCGACTGGCGCCTCGACAAGGCCCATCCGGCTGCCTCGAGCAAGGACATCGACTACATCCTCGAACGTGTCAACCGCGTGCTCAGGCGCCCGCTCACCCGAGAGGACGTGGAGGGCGTGTACGCGGGCCTCAGGCCGCTTCTCGCGGGCGAGAACGACTCGACGGCGAAGCTGAGCCGCGAGCACGTCGTCGCGCATCCGGTGCCCGGGATCGTCGTCGTCGCCGGTGGGAAGTTCACGACCTACCGGATCATGGCGCGCGACGCCGTCGACGAGGCCGTGCGAAATCTCGACGAGCGAGTCCCGGCGAGCGTCACCGACCGGATCCCGCTGCTCGGCGCCGACGGGTTCAAGGCCGTGTGGAACCGGCGCGCCCGGCTTGCGGCCGCCGCCGGGGTCCACGTCGCCCGGGTCGAACACCTTCTCAATCGCTTCGGCTCGCTCGCGACGGAGGTCCTCGACATCATCGCCCGCGACCCTTCGCTCGCGCAGCCCCTGCCGGGCGCCGACGACTACCTCCGGGCCGAGGTCGTCTACGCCGTGACGCATGAGGCCGCCCGCCACGTTGAGGACGTCCTGACGCGCCGCACCCGCATCTCCATCGAGGCGTGGGACCGTGGAGTCTCGGCGGCGCCGGTCGTCGCCGAGCTCATGGCCCCGCTGCTCGACTGGAGCGATGTGCAGCGCGAACGCGAGACAGCGCACTACCTCAAGCGCGTCGAGGCGGAGAGGCTGAGCCAGGAGCAGCCCGACGACGCGACGGCCGACGTGGCCCGGCTCGGTGCCGACGACATCATTCCGGTGCGCTAAGGCGAGCGTTCAGGTGCGGTCCGTAAAATGGCCGCATGCCCCAGCCTTTCGACCGCTACGACGCCCAGCTGACCTCGCCCGGGCTCGTCATCCTCGAGATGGACGCCGAGGACCGGCAGGATGCTACGCGGCAGCTCGCCGAGCGTCTCGCCGCCGAGGGCCGGATCGGTGACCTCGAGGCCTTCCTCTCCGACGTCCAGGCCCGCGAGCATCAGATGGCCACCGGGCTCCCCGGCGGCATCGGCCTTCCCCACGCGCGAAGCGAGCAGGTGATCCAGCCATCGATCGCGGTCGGGGTGGCGAAATACGGGAGGGCGGTCGACTTCGGCGGCCTCGATGGACCGGCCTACGTCGTGCTGCTCATCGCGACCCCGGCCTCGAGCTTCTCGGAGCATCTCGAGGTTCTCGCGACGATGGCTCGTTCGCTCTCCAAGGCCGGGTTCCGCGAGTCCCTGCGGCGAGCGAACGACGCCGACATCATCTCTGAGCTCGTCAATTCGGCTCTCGTCTTCGGAGACTAGCTGGGGGCTGATTCGCGGCGGAAGCCGGTCCGAGTACGGCCCCGGACGGCCTAGGGCGTTTAGTTTTTCTACAGCTTGTCGGAGTACCGTTGAAAGGTGCTGAGAACCGCCCTCAAACCCCGTTGGATCCTCGCGCTCATCGGCGCTCTTGCGGTCTCGGGCGTGTTCGTGCTGTTGAGCCAGTGGCAGTTCTCGCGATCGACGTCCGACGCGCCGCCAGTCGTGACGACGACCGAGACACCCCAGCCTCTCACGAAGACCATCCAGCCTGGCACGGACTTCCCGGCGGCCGCCGCGGATCAGATGATCACGGCGACCGGGCACTATGACCCTTCGAAACAGGTGCTCGTGCCGAACCGGCTGCTTCAGGGCGTGAGCGGGTGGTGGGTCGTGACGGCCTTCGTGGTCGACGGCGCTCCGGCCGTTGGCGGCGATCATACCGTCGTCATTCCGGTCGCCCGCGGCTGGCTTGCCGATCCAGGCCAGATGCAGACTCCGCCGTCAGGGGAAGTCCGGCTGACCGGTCGGCTCGAACCCTCGGAGGCTCCTGAGGCGAACAAGCATCCCGCCCCGGGCCAGGCGTCGATGGTCTCAGTCGCGGAGCTCATCAACATGTGGGACGTGGCGAGCTACACAGGCTTCGTCGGGGCAACCCACGAGGTGACGGCGGCTGGCGACCAGTCGGCGTCGGCTGTTTCCGGGCCGCTCAAGCCGCTCAATATTCCACCCCAGCCGAAATCGACGCCAGTCAACTGGCTCAACATCTTCTACGCCGTCGAGTGGGTTGTCTTCGCGGGATTCGCGATCTTCCTGTGGTGGCGGCTCGTCCGTGATGAATACGAACGCGAGCTGGAAGCCCGCGCGGAGTACGAATCCGGCTCGTCTGAACCCTCCTCGCCTGGTCAGTCCTCGCCGGGCGAGGAAAATCTCCCATCCGACACCGGAGGAAAACCGTGATCGACCCCAAGCCCGCCACCGGGCGTACCCCCCAGCGCCGCTTCGGCGGCACCGTCGCGCAGATCCGCTCTGCGCTCGGCTTCTACAAGGTCATGGCGTATGCGACAGGTTCCATGCTCCTGCTGCTGTGCCTTGAGATGATCCTGCGCTACGGCTTCGGAAAGTTCATCTTTGCCGGAGGCACCGACGCGCTCACAGGCAAAGCCTTCGGTTTCGGCCTGGCTGATGCCGATCCTGCCGGTGTGCTCGGCGGGGTGAACCTGTCCATCACGATCCTCATCGTGCACGGCTGGATGTACGTGATCTACCTCATCTCGAACTTCCGTCTCTGGTCGCTCATGCGCTGGCAGTTCGGCCGCCTCATCCTCATGGCGGCCGGCGGCGTGGTCCCGCTCCTCTCGTTCTTCGTCGAGCGCCGAATCCATGCCGAGGTGGAGCGCGAGCTTCTGGCACACCCGGATGCTGGCCAGCGCTACTGACGCTGGGGGCGGGTGCCCACGGCGCGCCATTCCTGATGTCCGGTAGGCTTGACGGGTGACAACAGCATCCCAGAGCGCTGGCTCGCAGACAGCCCACAGGCCCGTGCTCGTGGTGGACTATGGTGCCCAGTACGCGCAGCTCATCGCACGGCGCGTGCGCGAGGCGAACGTCTATTCCGAGATCGTCCCGCACACCCTCACCACTGAGCAGATCCTCGCAAAGAACCCGGCCGCCATCATCCTTTCGGGCGGTCCATCGAGCGTCTACGCGGACGGGGCGCCGCGCGTTGGGGCGGACCTCTTCTCGGCAGGCGTGCCGGTCTTCGGGATCTGCTACGGCTTCCAGGCGATGGCGAATGCCCTCGGCGGTCTCGTCGCGAAGACGGGACTGCGCGAGTACGGCGCAACCCAGGTTTCGGCGGTGGGCGAGCCCCACTCGATCCTCGCCGGCGTACCGGTGCTTCAGAGCACTTGGATGAGCCACGGCGATGCGGTGCAGGAGGCCCCCGAAGGCTTCGAGGTGCTCGCCACGACGCCCGGTGCTCCGGTTGCGGCTTTCGTGAACCTGGACAAGGCGCTCGGCGGGGTGCAGTGGCATCCGGAGGTCAAGCATTCCGAGTACGGCCAGCAGGTCCTCGAGAACTTCCTGTTCGGCGTGGCGGGCCTTGAGCGCAACTGGACCACGGGGAACATCGTGGACGAGCAGGTCGGGCGCATCCGCGATCAGGTGGGTGACGCGCGCGTCATCTGCGGACTGTCCGGCGGCGTGGACTCGGCGGTGGCCGCCGCGCTCGTGCAGCGGGCGGTGGGGGAGCAGCTGACCTGCGTCTTCGTCGATCACGGGCTCCTCCGCGAAGGCGAGGCCGAGCAGGTCGAGCGCGACTTCGTCGCGGCAACCGGCGTCAACCTCTACGTGGCCAACGAGCAGGAGCGGTTCCTCTCGGCCCTCGCCGGCGTCACCGATCCAGAGCAGAAGCGGAAGATCATCGGCCGCGAGTTCATCCGGGCGTTCGAAGAGGCAGAGCGCACGATCATCGAGAAGGCCAAGGCCGAGGGCGAGCAGATCCGCTTCCTGGTCCAGGGCACCCTCTACCCCGACGTCGTCGAGTCGGGCGGCGGTGAGGGCGCGGCGAACATCAAGAGCCACCACAACGTGGGCGGCCTCCCGGAGGACATGCGCTTCGAGCTCGTCGAGCCTCTGCGCACCCTCTTCAAGGACGAGGTGCGCGCGGTCGGGCGTCAGCTTGGGCTTCCCGCCGAGATCGTTGGACGTCAGCCGTTCCCCGGACCCGGCCTGGGCATCCGGATCATCGGCGAGGTCAACCACGAGCGCCTCGAACTCCTCCGCAAGGCTGACGCGATCGCCCGCCACGAGCTCACGGCCGCGGGACTCGACGACGAGGTCTGGCAGATGCCGGTTGTCCTGCTGGCCGACGTCCGCAGCGTCGGCGTCCAGGGTGACGGCCGCACGTACGGCCACCCGATCGTTCTTCGCCCGGTCTCGAGCGAGGATGCCATGACGGCGGACTGGTCGCGGCTTCCGTTCGACCTCCTCTCGCGCATCTCCAACCGGATCACGAACGAGGTCGAGGGAGTCAACCGCGTGGTCCTCGATGTCACGAGCAAGCCCCCGGGAACCATCGAATGGGAGTGATTCCCCGCTGATTTGGCCCCCGGCTGCGTTGCGCCCGGGGGCCTTGGCGTCCGAGAGGCTAGTCTCGAAGCTATGCCGATCAGGTCCACAGGCAAACGACGGAGCGCTCCAGAGAGCGCGGAGGAGAGCAGGGACGTGCCCCAGCATCCGGGTATGCAGGAAGACGAGGCGCGCCTCGAGGCGTGGCTTTCGGCTCTGCCCGCCGTCACGGGACCCGATACCATGCTCAGTTTCTACCCCACTCCTGAAGGCACTATCGAGCTCACCTCGGCGAATGCCTCCGGCCTGGCCCAGCTCCTTGCCGGGCGCCGGACCCGTCTCTCGACGCTGGTCCGGGAACGCTACGACTACACGGCCGCGGCCCGTGCCGCTCGGAATCTGCGGGCGAAGATCTACGAGCTCGCGAACGAGCGAGGGCTCGATGCGGGCCATCTGGCCGCGGGAATCGCTACGTGGACGTCGGCCGTGGGTGGGCGGCCGCGCCGGGTGAGCGCGCCGGTCCTCCTGGCCGGAGTGGCGTTGACGGTGCGCTCCGAGCAGGACGATTTCGAAATCAAGCTCACCGGGCCTGCTCGGCTCAACCCGGCCCTCGTCCGTCATCTGCGCACTGTCCACCGCCTCGAGATCGACGTGGCTGCCGTTGAGCGGCTGGCCTACAGCACCGCGCGCCTCGACCCTCACCCGGTGCTCGAACGCTTCCGCACGATTCTGGGCGGAATCCCCGGTGCGGCAGTCGAGACGAGGCTGCTCGTCTCGACCTTCGCAGACCTCGAACATGCGCTTGACGACCCCGCGATCACTGCTGGCGCCCCAGTGGTCGCTTCGCTCGCCGCGGCTTCCCGCTCGGTGCACATTGCCCCCGCTCCCCTTGACCCCACCCGGTTCACGCCCGTGGACGAACGTCCGCCCTCCCACGAACTGCTGGTGGTCGACGCAGACGCGGATCAGCAGCTCGCCATCGATTCCGCTCGTGCAGGTGACTCCCTTGTCGTCGAGACTCCGCCTGGCACGGGCCAGACGCAGACCGCCGTCAACGTGATCGCCAATCTGGTGGACGCCGGCCGAACTGTCCTCGTGGTGGCCGAGCGCCGCGCGAGCCTCGTGGAGCTCAACCATGCGTGCGAGCGACTGGGCCTCGGCTCGCTCCTTCTCCAGCTGAGTGCTGGGCTCACAGCGAATCAGCTCAAGCAGCAGCTCGTGCGGGCCATCGTCCGGAACGAGAAGGCCGAACAGCCTCGCCTCGAGACCATCCACCGGACCCTTATCGAGCGGCGGTATCAGCTGCTCGAGCACGTCGAGTCCCTGCACAATGTGCGCGAAAGGTGGGGCTGCTCGCCCTATGAGGCCATGCAGTCCCTCGCGGCCCTCACGTCCATCCACCCCTCGCCCGCGACGACTGTGCGACTCAAGCGCAGTGTCCTCGACAGCATCCGTGAACGAAGGGAGCTCGCCGAACGCCTCCGGCGGGCCGCGGAACTCGGCAGCTTCAGCCGCGAGGCCACGACCAGCCCGTGGTACGGGGCGAGGATGCTGACCCGCCGCGAGACGGAAGACGCGCAAGCCCTTGTGCAGACACTCGTCGCCGACCTTCCGGCGCTCCGCGAGAGGATGGCCACGCTCGCAGCCCACTCCGAGATCCGCCTTGGATCCTCTGTCGAGGAGTGGGGGCGGCAGATCGAGATGCTCGTCGCGGTGCGTGAGAGCCTCGACAAGTTCACGCCGGACATCTTCGACCGTCCGGTGAACGACCTCATAGCAGCTACTGCGCCGACCGCGTGGCGTCGGGAACGCGGGATCGAGATCCCCGCCATGCAGCGCTCGCGCCTCCGTCGGGTGGCCAAGGAATACGTCCGGCCGGGCGTTCACCTCGCTGATCTCCACAGTTCGCTCATCCTTGTCCAGGAACAGCGGGCCCAGTGGTCCGAATACGCCGTGTCGCAACGGCACCCGATGGTGCCCTCGGGACTCGTCGACCTCCGTGAGGACTATCGGGCGGTCCGCAAGGGCCTCGAACGGCTCGGGCACATCATTGCGGGGACACGGAGCGGGGGAGACCTGTTGCGCGACCCCGTGATCGAGGTTCAGGGACGGCTCCAAGAGCTCTCCGAAAGCTACGATTCCCTGCGGTCGCTGCCCGAAAGGACGCTCCTTGAGGACGAGCTGCGCGAGCGGGGACTCGGCGAGCTCCTTGAGGACCTCGCGGCGCGGCAGGCCTCGCCCGAGGTTGTGGCCTCGGAGCTTGAGCTTGCGTGGTGGCAGTCCGTCCTCGAGGCCATGATCAGCGGCGACGACTATCTTGCGATGTCCGACGGCGCCCAGTTGCGCACGGCGGAGGAAGAGTTCCGCCGTGCTGATCGCGCCCATATTGCCTCGGGCGCAGCTCGGGTCCGTTGGAGGCTTGCCGGGGAGTGGGGTCGCGCGCTCGGCGAGCACCCGCGCGAGGCGGAATCGCTGCGGAACCAGCTCAAGGACGGGCGCATCAGCCTTGCGGCCCTCGATTCTCAGTCCCCGCACCTCGTGCGGCCGCTCGTGCCGGTCTGGACCGCGAGCCCATACTCCTTGGCTTCGGCCGCCCCCGCGCAGCGTCGTTTCGATGCGGTGGTGATCCTCGACGCCGATTCGCTGCCGCTCCGTGCTGCGCTGCCCGCGGTGGCCCGCGCCCATCAGGTCATCGCGTTCGGCGACACCCACGTCGCGAATCCGAAGCCTTTCACCGTCGGCGTCGATCACGGCGCCCAGCCGCAGCAGCCGGACGAGGACGTTGAGAGTGCATTCGGCGCCTTGAGCAGAGTCCTTCCCACGGTGCGTCTCAAGACGGTGTATCGCGGGGTTGACGAGGAGCTCGGGCTCCAGCTGAGCCATCGGTTCTACGACGGCGTCCTCCGCAGGCTGCCGGACGGGCAATCCGTCACGGGCCTGGACAGGGCTCTCTTGGTCGAATACCTTCCGGACGGAACCGGAATGCCCTCCGGTCAGGACGGGAACGTCGAGTCCGTCGCCGCCGAGGTGAATCGCGTGGTGGATCTCGTATTCGAACATGCCGCCCACCGCCCGACCTCGTCGCTCGCGGTTGTTACCGCCAGTGCCCAGCACGCCGCCCGCGTCGGTGAGGCCATTCGTCTTCAGATGGCGAACCATGCGGACTCGAAGCAGTTCTTCAGCGGCGGGAAGGAGCCCTTCCGGGTCGTTCCTGTGGACCGAGCGGGAGGCCTTGTCCGCGATCATGTGATCTTCTCGCTCGGCTACGGGCGCACACCGCACGGACGCGCGATGCACTACTTTGGGCCGCTGAGCGAGCCCGGAGGCCGCCGTCGCTTCGCGCTCGCGATGAGCAGGGCACGGCACACGATGCACGTCCTGACCTGCTTCCAGCCAGGAGAGCTCGACGAGAGCCGTCTCGGCGAGGGGGCGAGAGACTTCCACGAACTCCTCGAACGAGAACTGGCAGGACGAACCGAGCTCGGCACCAGAGCGACGCGGGCGGCCGCCAGTGGAGAATCGCTCGGGGCCGATCCCCTCGTGACCGATCTCGGGGAGCGGCTTGCGTCGCGCGGCGCCCGAGTGTGGCACCACTACGACGGCGCCATCGACATGGCTGCCGCCGTGGATCCGCTTCTCACGCTCTCTCGTGACGACCAGGAGCAGAGCGTTCCGGTCGCCGTCGAGTCGGACGGCACGAACCGGTACCGGGAGCTGAGTGTGCGCGAGCGCAGTCGGCAGCGGCCTGAGCTCCTCGAGCGGATGGGCTGGCGCTACTTCACTCTGTGGACCATCGAAGTGTTCACCGACCCGGGGAGCTGCGCGGACATGATCGCCGATCTGCTGGGCCTCGACGGCCAGTCGGATGAAGGCAATGGCGCGGGCTTCCTCGCGGGTGGTGTCATGGGTGCCGCTCGCTCCGTCGATACCGAGACAGGACAGTGGGGCGGCCAGCCTCACGGTGAGGCCGCCGGCAGCGTGTGGAACGACATGGTGCTCGGCGAGAGTGGAGCCGAGGGCACGTCGCCCGGCGACTATGCCGCGTACGATGACGTGGTTCCCCTCGAGGACTACAGGGAGGGATCTCCGGTGGCAGCCCGTGACCATCTCAGTTCGCACCGCCGCGTGACGGTTCCCGCTACAGACGCGGGAGACGACCCCGCGGAGACTTCGGTCACGGAGAGCGGCGGCGACTCTGGGCACGGCTTCGAAACGCGAGGACCCTCTGCGGAGCGTCGCGATGAGACCGGAGCCGAGGGCCGGCCGAGGTCCCGCAGAGACGTGCGCGGTGCCGAGGGGGCCCCGCGTCGTCGCGATGCCGAAGCGCCCGCGCTCCCGCGCCGCGCCGCTGAGGACGACCCGCGTGCGTGGGGGGATCGAGAGTCGGAACGCGATCGAGAGCAATGGCTCAAGGAGCAGCGGCCTCCGCATTGGGGCTGAGTCTTCCTTCGCGCGCGTCGGCATCATCGAGGTGCCTCGACCAGTGCGAAGAAGACCTTGCCGCGGGCTGACGCTCCGGCGAGGAGCGGCGCCACTTCGGGGGAGGCCGCGACGACGAGGAGTCCGCTTTGGTCCTTCGGCGTGCCGAGCCACGCACCTGACTGCTCGGCACCAGATCCCGTCCAGAGGACGGTGACTCCGGCCGCGATCCGTGATGCGTTCCGGCCCTCGCGGTTCGATTCCTCGGCGAGCACGAGGTCGACGGACTGCCCGGTGCGAATCAGCTGGAGGGAGTTCGGGTCGGCGACCCTGACAGGCACTGCCGCGGTCCCGGGTGGCGTTCCCGCCAAAAGGCCCGGGCCGACGGTTGAGGCGTCCGTGAGCACGCCGCCCCGTCGGATGGGAGCCGCAAGACGCTTGCCTTCAGCAGCAGGCAACTCCCGCAGCGCGCCGTCGGGCACGGACTCTGGCGGTAGGGGCGCTATTCGAAGCTGCGAGGCCGAGAGGACGGCCCCGGCCGGCAAGTCGGTGGCGGCCACGACGACGGGAGACTGCAGCGTCGAGGGCGGGGTGAGCTGGTAGACCGAGACGGCCGCTGCCCCGCACAGCAGGGCGGCCGCCAGCGTGCGGCGCCGGCGTCCGAGGAAGCGTACGAATGGCGACCGGGGCCTCGAGCCCCAAGGCTGCAGGGGCCGCGGCACTCTGTCACGGCCGCGGGGCGATCGCCGGCGGCGGGACGGGCCAGGGGAAAGGGGCATGCCCCGACGCTAGAACAGTCGCTTGGTGCCAAGCGTCGCAGGACGGGTCGATGTGGACGACCCGCCGCGCTTTTGGGTGTGGAGGGAAAGACCTCAGTTCGCGGATGCGGACGCGGTGGCCGCAGGTGCGGGCGCGGGAGCCGCAGGCGCGCTCTTGCCCGCACTGGCGGAGGAGTCGCCGCCCGCTGGCGAAGCGTTGGAGCCGGCCGGCACCGTGCTCGAACTGCGCGAGTCCGTCCGGTAGAAGCCGCTTCCCTTGAAGACGACGCCGACGCTGTTGAACTTCTTGCGCAGGCTGCCGCCGCACTCCGGGCACGCTGTCAGGGAGTCGTCGCTGAACGACTGGACGATGTCGAAGGCATGTCCGCAGTCTTTGCAGGCGTATGCGTAAGTAGGCACAGTCACTCCTTGCGAAACGTTGGGGCCGTTAGCAGTCATCGACCCCGAGTGCCAATTCTAACAGGCCGCACTCATGCCATATTCCGCAGGTGCCGGACCCCGCTGGGAGTGATCGCGGCCCCCACCCTCCGGTCCAGCGGCTCGTCCGGCACATCGCCCGAAGGCAGGATCTCGGCGTCGAAGACAATGGCTGCCGTCGCTGGAGTCTCGTCCCCGAACTGCGCGAGAAACCGGTCGTAGTAGCCGCCGCCCTGGCCTACTCGCCGCCCCTCGGCGTCGAGCGCCGTCGCTGGGAGGAGGATCGCGGCGAGGGGTGGCCGACCGCCGTCGCCCGCTTGGAGGGCCCGCGCGTCGAGTCGCGGTCCCACGGGTTCCTGGAGCGGGGCGAAGCGACTGCGCTCGTAGGAGATGTCCGGTCGCCACTCGACCCACGAGAGCTGGCGCTCGGGCTCGCAGATCGGGAGCAGCAGGTGGAAGCCGCGGGCGTGGAGGCGGCCGAGGAGCGGCAGCGTGGGCGGCTCGGCGCCCAGGCCGAGGTAGGCCGTGAGTGTTCCGCGCTCCGGCACGTTGCTGGTCGCCCAGGCGAAGCCGTGGAACGCGATCCCCGCCCCCGCGGCCTCCCGTTGGTCCGGGGTCATCGCACGACGGCGCTGCCACACTTCCGCGCGCAGGCCGCGCTTCCGCTCCGCTGCATCTTCCACGCTCAGAGCCTAGCCGGACGCCTGTCACGCGGCTCCGCAGCGTGGGAATCGTCGTATAGAGTGACAGCGTGTCGACCACGAAGCCAGTCAGGAAAGCTGTCATCCCTGTCGCCGGGCTGGGCACCCGGTTCCTTCCGGTGACGAAGGCCATGCCCAAGGAAATGCTGCCCGTGGTGGACAAGCCCGCCATCCAATACGTCGTCGAAGAGGCGGTGTCCGTCGGTCTCGACGACATCCTCATGATCACCGGCCGTAACAAGCGCGCCCTCGAGGATCATTTCGACCGTGTTCCCTCGCTCGAGGCGACGCTCGAGGAGAAGGGCGACGAGAAGAAGCTCGCCGCCATCCAGGAGTCCAGCAACCTCGGTGACATTCATTACGTGCGTCAGGGGGATCCGAAGGGTCTGGGGCATGCGGTGC
>NZ_DAIUJO010000091.1:0-14725 GCF_036848755.1 Sinomonas sp.
GGACTGGACGGGACAGGGAGGTCCCCTATGTGGGTCTTCGAGGACCGGAGGCAGGCAGGGCGCGAGCTCGCGCAGGCGCTCCTGGGCCACCGGGGCGAGGACCTGGTGGTGCTTGGGCTGCCTCGGGGCGGTGTACCGGTCGCGTTCGAGGTCGCAATGGCGCTCGACGCGCCGCTGGACGTCATCGCGGTCCGCAAGCTCGGGGTCCCTTTCCAACCTGAACTGGCCTTGGGGGCCATCGGGGAACACGGAGCGCGGGTCGTCGACGAGCGGATCCTGAGGCTGTCCGGGGTGGGCGAGCGGGAGCTGCGGGCGGTGGAGGCCTCGGAGCGGGAGGTCCTCGACCAGCGCGCGGGGCACCTGCGGGCGGTGCGCCCGCCGGAGCCCCTCGCGGGGCGGGTGGCGCTGGTGGTGGACGACGGGATGGCCACGGGGTCCACGGCGCGGGTCGCATGCAGGATCGCACGGCAGCTCGGCGCGGCACGGGTGGTCCTGGCGGTCCCGGTCGCCCCGGCGGAGACCGTCCGAGCCTTCGACGACGCCGACGAAGTGGTGTGCCTGGCGTCTCCGGAGGCGTTCACGGCTGTCGGGCGCTGCTACCGAGACTTCTCCGCGACGAGCGACGGCGAGGTTCTGGAGCTCCTCGACGCGGCGATGCGCCGTTCCCAGGGGCGGCCCGAGGATCCGCCGCCGATCGATGAGGACGTCGTGGTCCCCGCGGACGGCGTGCCGCTCGGGGGTCGGCTGCACCTGCAGCCTCGCGCCGGCGTCGTCCTCTTCGCCCACGGCAGCGGCAGCAGCCGGCACAGTCCGCGCAACCGCGCGGTCGCCGAGGTCCTCCAGCGTGCCGGGATGGGCACGCTCCTGCTGGACCTGTTGGCGCCGGAGGAGGAACTGGACCGGCGCGCGGTCTTCGACATCGGACTGCTCGCGGGACGGCTGCTCGCCGCGACCGCATGGCTCCGCGCGCGTGCGGGAGGCCCTGGGCGGGCCGTCGGCTACTTCGGCGCGAGCACCGGTGCTGCCGCGGCCCTGTGGGCGGCGGCCGAGCCGGGCGCGGGGATCGCCGCCGTCGTCTCCCGCGGAGGCCGTCCGGACCTCGCCGGTCCCCGTCTGGCGGCTGTGAGGGCGCCGACGCTGCTCATCGTGGGGGGAGCGGACCGGGCCGTCCTCGAGCTCAACCGTCAGGCCGCGTCCCGACTGCGCTGCCCCTGCCGGATCGAAGTGGTCCCAGGGGCGACCCACCTCTTCGAGGAGCCCGGGGCCCTGGAACAGGTCGCCGCACTCGCCCGCGGTTGGTTCGTGCGGCATCTTGCCCCCGCGGCGTCCGCAGCCTCTGAGGCTTCCGTCAGGGAAAGCCGTCCCTAGCAGGCAGGCCAACGGCAGTGCTGCGGGCGAGGCACGCGGGCACTCCTGCAACCGGGCCGTTGGACTCTGGCCACCCCCAGAGCGGGCTGGGCACGGTGGATTCGGAAGCTTCCTGCCTTGGGAAAGAGGACATCATGCTCCGCACATCCGTTGTCACTGGCGCAGCCTCGGGAATCGGCAGGGCGACCAAGGATCTGCTCGAGTCGCGCGGCGAGCGAGTCATCGGAGTCGACGTCCACGACGCCGACGTGGTCGTCGACCTCTCCACCCCGGCCGGGCGCAAGGCCTTGGTCGAGGGTGTGGGCGGCCTCAGCGGCGGATCCATCGACGCGGTCTACGCCGTAGCCGGACTGGCCGCGCCGGCTGCGGCGACCGCGGCCGTGAACTTCTTCGGTACCGTGGCAACCCTCGAAGGGCTTCGCCCCCTCTTGGCTGGGTCCGCTGCGCCGCGCGCGGTCCTCGTCTCGTCCATGGCCGCGCTCATGTCCAGCGACGATGAGCTCGTGGCGCTCCTGGCCAGCGGGGAGGAACGTGCGGCCTTGGCCCGTGCCGAGATCCTGGCCAAGGAGCCGGAGACTACGGGGCAGCTGATCTATGCCTCGACCAAGCTCGCGCTCTCGAGGTGGGTCCGCCGCCAGGCCGCCACGGCAGAGTGGGCCGGAGCCGGCATCCCGCTCAATGCCGTGGCGCCCGGCATCATCGCCACTCCCATGACGGCCGAGATGATTGGGACTCCCGAGGGGCGCCAAGCACTCCTGGAGATGGTCCCGATGCCGCTGAACGGCATCGCCGACGCCATCGTCGTCGCGCGTCTGCTCGCGTGGCTCAACAGCGAGGAGAACACCCACGTGTGCGGGCAGATCGTCTATGTCGACGGCGGCAGCGACGTGGTTCTGCGCGGCGACTCCGTCTGGTAGGTCTGGTAGGCAGGACCGGGGCACCGGAGCCGGGCCGCCATACCCCGTGGAGGACGCCGGTTGCTCGGCAGCGCCGCCTGGGCTACGTGCGCTTCAGCGCAGATCGTGAGTGATCAGGAGCGCGGCCATGTCTTTGGCGCGTTCGGCGGCGCGCCGGTCGCCTTCGGCGGCGGCGACGATCGCTCCCTTGAGGAGGATGTGGATGTTCCAGGCGAATCCAGCGGGGTCGGGGAGCCCCGCGGACGCGGCGAGGCCAGCGATCTGCTCTCGGGTCCTGGCCATATAGGCGATGCTCGCGCGCCCGAGAGGGTGGCCAGAGCCCATCTCCATCATCACGTGGGGGAAGCAGCTCACCTGGACGGCGCCTTGGCGGAACCAGTCCTCGAAGGCGTCGAAGACCGCGAGGACGGCGGCGGTCGGGTCGCCGGGACCGCTGCGGGCCACGGCCTCCTCGATGGTGGCGCTGCGCTCCTCGTACCACTGCCCGAGGTAGGCCAGGGCCACCTCGTCCTTCGAGCGGAAGTGCCTGTAGAAGGTCGCCTTCGCCACGTCGGAGGCACGCACGAGCTCGTCCACCCCTACGTCCCGGATGCCGCGGCGGCCGAAGAGATCGTACGCGGCCCACAGAATCCTTGCCCGGGCACCTGCGGGCCTTCCCAGAGGGGGAGCGGGTGCAGGGCCGAAGATCATATCTGCACCCTACATGCGAATATCGGCCGGACCTGAGGAGATGCCTAGATTGCCTCTTGTGCGACCACGTTGCCGGCTCCACTCTTGGAGGCACAGACGATCATCGCGTCGGACGGTGTGAACGCCTCTTCTCGACGCGTTCGGCCAACGGGGACCCGTTCGGCCAAGGAGGGGAGTAGCTTCCGATGCCATCTGGAGCGCGGTCATCCTCAGGGGGCCGCTTGACTGAGGGCGTCCGCCTGGACCCCCGAGTCGATGAGTACCTCGACCGGCTGCCCGAGTGGCAGCAGGCGATCTGCCGTCGCGTCCGCGAGGTGGCCCACGCCGCCGACCCCGAGGTCGAAGAGACTGTCAAGCGGTCAGTGCAGCCCTATTTCGTGCTCCAGGGCAACATCTGTGCCCTCCTCGCGACGAAGGACCACGTCAACGTCTTCATCTACGATCCGATCGTGCCCGACCCTCAGGGCATCATCAACCAAGGTCAGGGCAATGCCACGGCTCGGAGCGTCCAGATCTACCGCGACGACGAGGTCGACTGGCCGGCCCTGCAGGCGATGTTCCGGGCCGTCATCGCGAACAACCGTGCCGGCGGCTGGCGCCGTCTCCGGCCAGCCCCCGATCCTCGCGCATAGCGACGATTAGAGCCAGGGGGCTCTAGGCCCCGAACTGCACGGCGTCGACCTTCCAGGTTCCTCCGTCGTCGAGGACTGTGACGCTGGCGTTCGCGAGCTCGTTCGGGTTGATGGCGTTGGGCTGCCCTGGTGAGGTCCAGCGGCTGTCGGTCACGGGTGCGCCGTCGGGCCCCACGTACTGCCGGCTCAGGTAGCAGAACACGTGGCCGGTCTGGAGTGCTGAACCCGCGCTCGTGTGCAGGGTGCACTCCATCCCGGTGGTCTGGACCGTGAAGCCAGCCGCGTGGACTTCCTGCTGACCCGGCGTGAATGCCGTTCCGAACGAACTGGCCATGTGGGCGGTGATGAGTCCCTGCGAGAGGAGTTCGTCGCGGGCCGCGGCAGGGGAGCCGTATTTCGCGGCGGTCTCGTTCATCAGCACGGGGAGGACTCGGTAGATCGCATCGCGGGCCTTGGCCTCCTCTGGGCTGAGGGCGCCGGCATACCCGGGTCCATCGATCTGGAGGGAGCGCAGGGTCGGCGCCACTACGGGGACGCTCACCGGAGACGGCGCGGTGGACGGCGAGGCGGACGACGACGGCGAGGCGGGCGCCGTCGTCGGACTCACGGACGGCGAAGCCCCGCCGGCGGTTGTCGTGGCACTCCCGGTCGGGGCCGCCTGTGGGCCGGCAGCAGAGCAGCCCGCCAGCACGGCTCCCGAAGAGAGCGCTCCGAGCGCAAGGGTCGAGGCGAGCAGAAGCTTCCGGGCGGCCATTCCACGTCCTTCCTGCGGACTCAGTCCTCGTGGACTGCCTCCGTCAGACCATGTCTCATCGTGTTGCCCTGCCAACCTACGCGACTTCGAGGGGCGGCTGGTGCACGGCGCGGCGAGTAGGTGCTCACAGAGGGACCGGGCATGTGCTCCCAGAGGGTCGCGGGGGGAGACTAGGCCGTGCGCCTGTCCCGCGAGCGGTGGCGGCCATGTCCCGCGGTCGAGGAGTCCTTGTGGAAGATCGTCCAGCCGGCCTCGGCGCCCAGCGCCACGAGGGACAGGGTGATGGCGAGCCAATCCATGGCGACCTTCCTCGAACCGCGCAGCATATCGTCGAAGCGCCGTCCCCGCCTTCTTCTCACCGGCCGGCGCCCTGCGCCCATGAAAGGCCTTGCCGGGAAGCGTGTCTAGGGCGATTGGTCCTCAGAGTGCGCAGAGTTCGCGCATGAACGCCGTGAAGTCGGCCGCATCGTCTTCCTGCTCGACGGTCCGGGGGGCCGCCGTCTGCTCTGCGACGTCCAATTGGCACTCCGCGCGGATCGTGAAGGAGAACTCCCGGCCGGTGCTCGTTCCGATGTCGAACGCCCCGGGCGCGGACTCGGCAGCGTAGGCAAGGTTCGTCAGATCGATCGTCCACGGCCGGCCCGCGGCCTCGAGGGTGCGCCGGTCGAAGGGGGCGATGACGAGTTCGATGGGTTGGCGACGGTACCCCAGGACGACGCCACGCGGAGTCGGCGTGCCGGGGAAAGGACCATTGAGCATTCCGCCTGCTTCTGCCGCGCAGACGAGGTTGTAGGACCCGTAGTTCGGGATCTGCCCGTCAAAGACGCGGTGGAGCGCCGTCTTGAGCGCTGCGTCTGATGCCGCGGGGCCCCTTCCGCCCCCAAGGGGCGGATGCTGGCTGCTCACGCTTGCTCCTTTCGCCGCCGCGCCTCCCAGTCTACGGACAGGGCCGTTCGGAGATGAGGGGCGGCGGCCTCGTGTTTGCCGCGGTTCGCGCGAGCCCCGCGGTAGATCGTCCACCATGCGGACAAGAGTCCGTCCCTTGGATGAAACATTCCCGGAATTTCGCCGATCCTCTTCGGCTCGCGTCCGGGGAGGTCCGGCAGCGGTCATAGACTTCTGCACATGACCGAGCAGAGCCAAACCTCCCCAGCGCCCCGCGAGGGCGTCGACATCAAGCCGCGCAGCCGCGTCGTCACGGACGGCATCCACGCCGCGCCCGCCCGTGGCATGCTCCGCGCCGTCGGCTTCGGCGACGAGGACTTTGCCAAGCCCCAGGTCGGCATTGCGAGCTCGTGGAACGAGATCACTCCGTGCAACCTCTCGCTCGAACGTCTTGCGAAGGCAGCCAAGGAGGGCGTCCACGCAGCCGGCGGCTTCCCCATGCAGTTCGGGACCATTTCGGTCTCCGACGGCATCTCCATGGGCCATCAGGGCATGCACTTCTCGCTCGTCTCGCGCGAGATCATCGCTGACTCGGTCGAAACAGTCATGCAGGCTGAGCGGATCGACGGCCAGGTCCTGCTCGCGGGCTGCGACAAGTCCCTCCCCGGCATGCTCATGGCCGCTGCGCGCCTCGACGTCTCGAGCGTCTTCCTCTACGCGGGTTCGATCATGCCCGGCTGGGTCAAGCTCGAAGACGGCACTGAGAAGGACGTCACCCTGATCGATGCCTTCGAGGCCGTAGGTGCCTGCGCCGCGGGCCGGATGTCCAAGGGCGACCTCGATCGCATTGAACGTGCCATCTGCCCCGGCGAGGGCGCATGTGGCGGGATGTACACGGCGAACACCATGGCGAGTGCTGCCGAGGCGCTCGGCATGTCGCTCCCCGGATCGGCCGCCCCGCCCTCGGCTGACCGGCGCCGCGACATGTTCGCGCACCGCTCCGGCGAGGCCGTCGTCAACCTGCTGCGCCGGGGCATCACCTCGCGGGACATCATGACGCGCGAGGCGTTCGAGAACGCGATCGCCGTGGTCATGGCGTTCGGCGGATCGACGAATGCCGTGCTGCACCTCCTCGCGATCGCGCGCGAGGCCGAGGTCGAGCTCGAGCTCGAGGACTTCAACCGCATCGGCGACAAGGTCCCGCACCTCGGCGACCTCAAGCCGTTCGGCCGCTACGTGATGTACGACCTCGACCGCGTGGGCGGCGTCCCCGTCGTCATGCGCGCTCTCCTGGACGCAGGCCTCCTGCACGGGGACGCCCTGACCGTGACCGGCAAGACTGTCGCCGAGAACCTCGAGGAGATCGCGCCGCCGGATCTCGACGGCAAGATCGTCCGCGCGATCGACAACCCCATCCACAAGACCGGCGGACTCTCCGTCCTCAAGGGGTCGCTGGCGCCCGAGGGTGCGGTCGTCAAGACCGCCGGGTTCGACGCGGAGGTCTTCGAGGGCGCGGCGCGCGTGTTCGAGCGTGAGCAGGGCGCGCTCGATGCCCTCGACAACGGGGAGATCAAGGCGGGGGACGTCGTCGTCATCCGCTACGAAGGCCCGAAGGGCGGCCCGGGCATGCGCGAGATGCTCGCCATCACGGGTGCCATCAAGGGTGCGGGCCTCGGGAAGGACGTCCTCCTCCTCACCGACGGGCGCTTCTCGGGCGGCACGACGGGCCTGTGCATCGGGCACGTCGCGCCCGAGGCGGTCGACGGCGGTCCGATCGCCTTCGTGCGCGATGGCGACCGGATCCGGGTGGACATCCCGAACCGCACGATCGAGCTGCTGGTCGACGACAGCGAGATCGACGCGCGCCGCGAGGGGTGGGACCCGCTTCCGGCCCAGTTCACGAAGGGCGTCCTGGCGAAGTACGCCAAGCTCGTCCACTCTGCGAGCGAGGGCGCAGTCCTCAACTGACGCAGTCCTCGACAGACGCAGCTCTCAAGGCAGAAGGGGACGCGGCCGGGTCCCGAGGGCCCGGCCGCGCCGTCGGTCTCACGTGGTGGATAGACGTCCGCATAGTGAGACGCCGGCGCCGCAGATTGACACTCTTACAAGCGATTGTGAAGACTGTGGACATGCAGACCGTATCGACCGACATGGTGCTCAATGTCGTCGTCCTTGCCAAGCGCGTGGCTTACTGAAGCCCGACTGGCAACGTTCTGTCACGCGCAACCCCTCGGAGAGCCGAAAGGCTGAGGGGTTGTTTTTATTTGAGCTGAGCACAGCTCCTTCGCCACGAAGATCCTAAGGAAGAGACTGATGAGCAAAGGAACGCCGATCAGCCCATCGCTGATGGCTTCGAAGCCGTCTGCGGCCAAGGCCGCGGATTCTGTCGACTCTGTCGACTCTGCCTCTGCCGTCCTGGGGCCCAACCGCGTCGTTGAGCCCACAGAGATGACTGGATCTGAAGCAATCGTCCGCTCGCTCGAGGAACTTGGCGTGGACGATGTCTTTGGTCTTCCGGGCGGCGCGATCCTGCCGACCTACGACCCTCTGATGGCTTCGAAGATCAACCACGTCCTTGTGCGCCATGAGCAGGGCGCCGGCCACGCTGCCCAAGGGTATGCGATGGTGACGGGACGTGTCGGCGTCTGCATAGCTACGTCGGGTCCGGGCGCCACCAATCTGGTGACCGCGATCGCCGACGCGCACATGGACTCCGTGCCCCTCGTCGCAATCACCGGCCAGGTGGCGAGCAGCGTTATCGGCTCCGACGCCTTCCAGGAAGCGGACATCGTCGGCATCACGATGCCGATCACCAAGCACTCGTTCCTCGTCACCCGCGCAGAAGACATTCCGCAAACCCTCGCGGAGGCCTTCCATCTCGCGTCGACCGGCCGTCCCGGGCCCGTCCTCGTCGACGTGACGAAGGACGCGCAGCAGGCGAAGATGGTCTTCACCTGGCCGCCCAAGATCGACCTTCCGGGCTACCGCCCCGTGACACGGGGCCACAGCAAGCAGGTGCGCGAGGCAGCCCGCCTCATTGCGGCGGCGTCGAAGCCCGTGCTCTACGTGGGCGGCGGCGTCATCAAGGCCAACGCCGCGGCGGAGCTCGTGCAGCTCGCGGAGACGACCGGGGCCCCCGTCGTGACGACGCTCACCGCCCGCGGGGCGTTCCCGGATTCCCACTCCCAGCACGTCGGCATGCCCGGCATGCACGGCTCGGTCTCGGCCGTCACGGCGCTCCAGCAGGCGGACCTCCTCATCACCCTGGGTGCCCGGTTCGACGACCGCGTGACCGGTGTGCTGAGCTCGTTTGCGCCCAATGCGAAGGTCATCCACGCCGACATCGATCCGGCCGAGATCTCCAAGAACCGCACGGCGGACGTGCCGATCGTCGGATCCGTCAAGGAGATCATTCCCGAACTGACGGAAGCCGTGCGGGCGATCCAGGAGAAGGACGGCGGCACCGACCTCGCCCCGTGGTGGGCGTTCCTCAACAAGCTCAAGGAGGACTACCCCCTCGGGTGGACCGAGCCGGAGGACGGCCTGCTCTCGCCGCAGAAGATCATCCAGCGCATCGGCGAGCTCACCGGACCCGAGGGCGTGTACGTCGCGGGCGTCGGGCAGCACCAGATGTGGGCCGCCCAGTTCGTCAAGTACGAGCGCCCTCGCGCGTGGCTCAACTCGGCCGGCCTGGGCACGATGGGCTACTCGGTTCCGGCGGCCATGGGCGCGAAGGTCGGCAACCCCGAGCGCATCGTGTGGGCGATCGACGGCGACGGCTGCTTCCAGATGACGAATCAGGAGCTGGCGACGTGCACGCTCAACAAGATTCCCATCAAGGTCGCCGTCATCAACAACTCGTCCCTCGGCATGGTGCGCCAGTGGCAGACGCTCTTCTATGACGGCCGCTACTCGAACACGGACCTCCATACGGGTGCCGAGACACTCCGCATCCCCGACTTCGTCAAGCTCGGCGAGGCGTATGGGTGTGCGTCGTTCCGGGTCGAGCGCGAGGACCAGATCGACGACGTCATCACGCAGGCCCTGCAGATCAACGACCGCCCCGTCGTGATCGACTTCGTCGTGAGCCCCAACGCCATGGTCTGGCCGATGGTTCCCTCCGGCGTGAGCAATGATCTGATCCAGGTGGCCCGCAATTCCACCCCTGTGTGGGAAGAGGAGGACTGAGGCATGGCCCGCCACACCCTGTCCGTGCTGGTTGAGGACAAGCCCGGCGTGCTGACGCGCGTCGCCGGCCTCTTCGCCCGACGCGCGTTCAACATCCACTCGCTCGCCGTCGGCCCGACGGAGGTCGCGGGGATCTCGCGCATCACCGTCGTCGTCGACGCGGAGGGCGACCTCCTCGAGCAGGTGACCAAGCAGCTCAACAAGCTCGTGAACGTCATCAAGATCGTCGAACTGCTGCCGGACAACTCTGTCCGCCGCGACCACCTCCTCATCAAGGTCCGCGCCGATGCCGCAACCCGGATCCAGGTCACGCAGGCCGTCGATCTGTTCCGTGCATCTGTCGTGGACGTGTCGACGGACGCAATCGTCGTCGAGGCGACGGGGACTACCGAGAAGCTCGACGCGCTTCTCACCGTCCTCGAACCGTTCGGCGTCCGCGAGATCGTCCAATCGGGCACCCTCGCGATCGGCCGCGGGTCGCGGTCGATGAGCGATCGTGCGCTGCGGGCGAGCTAGTGCCGCGGACAGCAACAGCAATAGTTTTTCCAGTGAAGAGCCAAGGAGATATCAAGTGACTCACCTCTACTACGACGACGACGCCGACCTGTCGATCATCCAGGGACGCAAAGTCGCCGTCATCGGCTACGGCAGCCAGGGGCACGCCCACGCCCTGAGCCTCCGCGACTCGGGTGTCGACGTCCGCGTCGGACTCGCCGAGGGTTCGAAGTCGAAGGCCAAGGCTGAGGCCGAGGGCCTGCGGGTCCTCCCCGTGGCCGAGGCTGCCGAGGAAGCAGACCTGATCATGATCCTGACCCCGGACCAGGTCCAGGCGAAGGTCTACGCCGATTCCATCGCCGACCACCTCAAGGCAGGCGACGCCCTCTTCTTCGGCCACGGCTTCAACATCCGCTACGGCTTCATCCAGCCGCCGGCCGACGTCGACGTCGCTCTCGTCGCCCCGAAGGGCCCGGGCCACATCGTGCGCCGCGAATTCGAGGCCGGTCGGGGCGTCCCCGACCTCATCGCCGTCGAGCAGAACCCCTCGGGCAAGGCGAAGGAGCTCGCGCTCTCCTACGCCAAGGCGATCGGCGGCACGCGCGCCGGCGTCATCGAGACCACGTTCACCGAGGAGACCGAGACCGACCTCTTCGGCGAGCAGGCCGTCCTGTGCGGCGGTGCATCCCAGCTCATCCAGTACGGCTTCGAGACCCTGACCGAGGCCGGCTACAAGCCGGAGATCGCCTACTTCGAGGTGCTCCACGAGCTCAAGCTCATCGTCGACCTCATGGTCGAGGGCGGCATCGCCAAGCAGCGCTGGAGCGTCTCGGACACCGCCGAGTTCGGCGACTACGTCTCCGGCCCCCGCGTCATCGACCCGCACGTCAAGGAGAACATGAAGGAAGTCCTCAAGGACATCCAGGACGGGACCTTCGCGAAGCGCTTCATGGACGATCAGGCGAACGGCGGGAAGGAGTTCCTCGAGCTGCGCAAGAAGGGCGAGGAGCACCCGATCGAGGCCACGGGCCGCGAACTGCGCAAGCTGTTCTCGTGGATCAAGTCGAACGATGACTACACCGAGGGCTCGGTAGCCCGCTAGTCATCACCCGAGCGGCGGGCGCGGATTGCGTCCGCCGCTTCGGCTGTCCCGCCGAGGAGAGTGCTCCCGCTCACACCCTCGCATTCCCAACCCCCTGTGAAGCATCCTTCCTGACCCGACCGGAGAGGCCCGCCCGTGTCCCACGAGAAGCCCGTCGTCCTCCTCGCCGAGGAATTGTCCCCCGCCACGATCGAGGCCCTCGGCCCCGACTTCGAGATCCGCCACGCCGACGGCGCCGACCGCTCCGAGCTCCTGCCTGCAATCGCGGACGTCGACGCGATCCTGGTCCGCTCGGCCACCAAGCTGGACGCCGAGGCGATCGCTGCCGGCAAGAAGCTCAAGGTCATCGCGCGCGCGGGCGTGGGCCTCGACAACGTCGACATCAAGTCCGCCACCCAGGCAGGCGTGATGGTCGTCAACGCGCCTACTTCGAACATCGTCTCCGCCGCCGAGCTCACGTGCGGCCACATCCTGAGCCTCGCACGCAACATTCCGGCGGCCAACGCCTCCCTCAAGGGCGGCGAGTGGAAGCGGTCCAAGTTCGCGGGCACGGAACTCCTCGACAAGACGCTCGGCGTCATCGGCCTCGGCCGGATCGGCGCCCTCGTCGCCGCCCGCATGCAGGCGTTCGAGATGAACGTCCTCGCGTTCGACCCCTACGTCACGTCGGCGCGTGCGGCCCAGCTCGGCGTCAAGCTCGTCACGCTCGACGAACTCCTGGTCCAGAGCGACTTCATCACCATTCACATGCCGAAGACGCCGGAGACGGTGGGCATGCTCGGCGCGGACGCGTTCGAGAAGATGAAGTCGACAGCGTACGTGGTCAACGTCGCCCGGGGTGGTCTCGTCGACGAGGATGCGCTCACGAAGGCCCTCGAGGCAGGGAAGATCGCTGGCGCGGGCATCGACGTCTTCGAGAAGGAGCCGAGCACCAACCTTCCGTTCTTCGACTACCCGAACGTGGTGGTCACGCCCCACCTCGGCGCATCGACGGACGAAGCCCAGGAGAAGGCGGGCATCTCGGTCGCCAAGTCCGTTCGCCTCGCCTTGGCCGGCGAGCTCGTACCCGACGCGGTGAACGTCGCCGGCGGCGTCATCGCCCCGGATGTCCGTCCTGGCATCCCGCTCATCGAGAAGCTCGGCCGCATCTTCACGGCCCTCAGCCACGAGCCCGTCACGCAGATCGATGTCGAGGTCGCAGGCGAGATCGCCTCCCTCGACGTGAAGTCGCTTGAGCTCGCCGCCCTCAAGGGAGTCTTCACGGACGTGGTGTCCGAGAAGGTCTCGTACGTCAACGCACCGGTGCTCGCCGAACAGCGGGGCGTCGCCGTCCGCCTCCTCACCACGGCGGACGCCGAGGACTACCGGAACGTCCTCACGATCCGGGGCCTCCTCTCCGACGGAACCCAGGTCTCGGTCGCGGGCACGCTCACCGGGCCCAAGCAGATCCAGAAGCTCGTCGGCATCAACGGCTACGACCTCGAGATCCCGATCTCCGAGCACCTCGTGGTCATGAGCTACACCGACCGTCCCGGCGTCATCGGCACGATCGGCCACATCCTCGGCATGAACGGTGTGAACATCGCCGGCATGCAGGTGGCCCGCGCCGAGGAGGCCGGCGAGGCGATGGCGCTCCTCACCGTCGACTCGAAGATCCCTGCCAACGTGCTCGAGACGGTGAAGAGCGAGATCGGCGCCACCGCCGTGCGGGAGATCGACCTCGAGGACTGAGCTTCAGGCCCTCGCAGAGAACGGACGACGGCGGCCCTCACCACATGCGGCGAGGGCCGCCGTCGTCCGTTGATGCAGCATTCGCCGCGCCGCGCGCCGATCCGGTAATTTTTAGGGGTGACGTCCGCATCCGGGAAGACCCCTTACTACATCACCACCGCCATCACGTACCCCAACGGGGAGCCGCACATCGGCCACGCCTACGAGTACATTGCGGCCGACGCGATGGCGCGCTTCAAGCGTCTGGACGGATACGACGTCTTCTTCATGACGGGCACCGACGAGCACGGACTCAAGATCGCCCAGTCGGCGCAGAAGGCGGGCATCACCCCGAAGGAGTTCGTCGACCGCAATGCGGAGCTCTACAAGGAGACCCACGCCGCCCTCGGCGTGAGCTACGACCGCTTCATCCGCACCACTGACCCCGAGCACTACGTCTCCGCCCAGGCCATCTGGAAGCGGATGGAGGATAACGGGGACATCTACCTCGACAAGTACGAGGGCTGGTACTCGGTTCGCGACGAGGCGTACTACACCGAGGACGAGACCGAGGTCCGCGATGGCGTGCGGTACACGAAGGAGACCGACACCGAGGTCACGTGGACGGCCGAGGAGAGCTACTTCTTCCGTCTCTCCGCGTATCAGGAGAGGCTGCTCGCGCTCTACGAGGCGGAGCCCGAGTTCGGCGCGCCGCAGTACCGCTTCAATGAGGTCATCTCGTTCGTGAAGCGCGGCCTCGAGGACCTCTCGATCTCGAGGACGACCTTCGACTGGGGCATACCCGTCCCCGATGCGCCCGGCCACGTCATGTACGTCTGGGTCGACGCCCTCACCAACTACCTCACGGGCGTCGGCTTCCCGGACGTCGAGTCCGACTCGTTCCGCAGGTACTGGCCCGCTGACGTGCACGTGATCGGCAAGGACATCTCGCGCTTCCACGCCGTCTACTGGCCCGCCTTCCTCATGAGCGCGGGGATCGACGTGCCGAAGCGCGTCATGATCCACGGCTTCCTGCAGAACAACGGTGTCAAGATGTCCAAGTCGCTCGGCAACGTCGTGGCGCCGCGCGATTTCATCAGCCAGTACGGACTGGACCAAGTTCGCTACTTCCTGCTTCGCGAAGTGCCGTTCGGCGCGGACGGGAGCTACAACCACGACGCGATCGTGGGGCGCATGAACGCCGACCTCGCCAACAACCTCGGCAACCTCGCCCAGCGCTCGCTCTCGATGGTCGCGAAGAACCTCGACGGCGTCGTACCCGAACCCGGCCAGCTCGCGGATGCCGACCGCGCCCTGCTCGACGCCGCCCAAGGCCTGCTGGAGGCCGCCCGCGGGGCGTTCGAGAAGCAGGAGTTCAGCCGGGCGCTCGAAGCGATCTGGGGCGTGCTCGGCGACACGAACGCGTACTTTGCCGAGCAGGCCCCGTGGGTGCTGCGGAAGACGGACCCGGCCCGCATGGCCACCGTCCTCTACGTGACGCTCGAGGTCCTGCGCATCGTCTCGATTCTGGTCCAGCCCGTCATGCCGGGCTCGGCAGGGCAGCTGCTCGACATCCTCGGCCAGGGCGAGGGCGAAGCGCGGCGGTTCGCGGCGCTCGCCAGCCCGATCGTTCCCGGCACGCTGCTGCCCGCACCGGCTCCCATCTTCCCGAAGTATGAGGAGCCGGCGCAGGCTGTGTGAGCGGCCGGCGGAGGCTGTGCGTGGGTCTGTCTGGTCCCGGGGTCTGGTCCCGGGGTCTGGTCCACGGATCTGATCCGCCGCACCGTCCCCCGCTCGGTGCCGCCTGAAACCACGCCGTTCGCCGCGTAACGTGGCCCCATGGGCAGAGGGCAGGAAGCGGGCAGAGGGCAGGAAGCGGGCAGAGCGCAGGAAGCGGGCAGGCACCAGGAAGCGGTCAAAGCACAGCAAGCGGCGCACGGGCAGCCTTCCGCGAGCGATCTCCCGCGGGAACCCGTTCGTGCCG
>NZ_DAIUJO010000092.1:0-14192 GCF_036848755.1 Sinomonas sp.
ACCGCGTGCACGTTCCAGCCCGGGGAGCGCGTCCGCGTGCAGGTCACCTCGAGCTGCCACCCCAAGTGGGATCGGAACCTCAACACGGGCGCCAAGGCCCTCGACTCCTCGGACACGGCAGTGGCCCGGCAGCGCATCCTCTGGGGCGAGGCCACTCCGAGCCGGATCACCCTCGGGGTACTGTCCTCATCATGACCCCGGCCCCACCGCCCCCTGTCCTCGAGCCACCTGCCCTCGAGCACGTGGGGACGCTCTCGGTCCTCATCGCCGAGCCGATCGACGTCGGCCCGACTCCCGAGGGGCACCGGCGCATCATCCCGATCACCGGCGGGACGGTGGCGGGGCCGCGGCTTTCCGGCCGGGTCCTGCCCGGCGGGGCCGACTTCCAGACGCTTCACGCCCCAGAGCTGACCGAACTCGAGGCCCGCTACGCGCTCGAGACGGACGACGGCGCCGTCATCTCCGTGGACAACGCCGCCCTCCGCTCGGGGAGCCGCGAGGCCATGGCCCGCCTCATCCGGGGCGAGGCCGTGGCCCCAGCGGAGATCTACTTCCGGTGCGCGGTACGGCTGCGGACCTCAGCGCCCACGTGGGACTGGGTCAACCGGACTCTGTTCGTCGGCACCGGCGAGCGGTACCCCGACAAGGTGGTCGTGCACCTGTTCAGGATGCTCTAGGCACGTGGCGGGCGGCGATCTGGTTCGTCGCCCGCAGCCCGAGCAGCTGGAGCCCGCGGCGGTACTCTGTCCGCAGGATCTCGACAGCCCGCTCGACGCCGCGCTCTCCCCCGGCCATGAGGCCGTACAGATACGCCCGGCCGATCATCACCGCGTCCGCTCCGCGCCCGATCGCGGCGATGATGTCCTGGCCGTTGCGCACCCCGCTGTCGAGCAGCACGGTCGCCTCGTCTCCCACGGCGTCGCGCACCGAGGGAAGGACATCGAGCGTCGCCGGGGTCCGGTCGAGCTGCCGCCCGCCATGGTTCGAGACCACGACCCCGTCAGCCCCGAGTCCGACGACGCGCGCCGCGTCCTGCGGGTTGGTGATGCCCTTGACCAGCAGATGATGCGGCCACGCCTTGCGCAGCCACTCAAGATCCCCGTAGTTGAGCCCCGGGTCGAACAGCATCGCCGCGACGTCTGCCGACGTTCCGGGATAGTCCCGGAGCAACGCGAAGTTGATCGGCGGCGTCGTGAGCTTGTTGAACCACCAGTACGGGAAACGCGACATGTCGAGGAACGTCTTCACCGTCAGCGACGGCGGGATGGTCAGGCCGTTGCGCGTGTCCTTGTGGCGGCCGCCAGCCACGGCGGTGTCGACCGTGAGGATGACGGTCTTGCAGCCTGCGTCGAGCGCACGCCCCACCATCTCCTCGTTGAGCGCTTCGTCGTTCGTCAGGTAGAGCTGGAACCAGTTCTGCCCGTTCGGAGCGGCGTCCCGCACCTCTTCGATCGTCGTCGTGCCAACGGTCGAGAGCGAGTACGGGAGGCCGTTGCGCTCAGCGACGCGGGCCACCGCGGCCTCGCCCTCGTGGTGCATCATGCGGGTGTACCCGGTGGGTGCGAACACGAGAGGGAACGCGATGCGCTCGCCGAACAGCTCGGTCGAGAGATCGGGCTCGGCCACCGAATTCAGGGTCTCCGGGACGAATTCGACGTCGCGGAAGGCCGCGAGGTTGCGCTGCGCCGTGACCTCGAATTCGGCGGCGCCGTCGACGTAGTCGAAGACGGCGCGCGGCGTGGTCCGCCGGCCGATCTTGCGCAGGTCCTCGATCGTGAGCGCGCCCTCGAGGCGGCGCCGGACCGGATCGAGGACGGGCGCGCGGAACTGGAGGAGCTCGCGCACCTCGGAAACCTTGGGCAGCTGGCGGCGCACGGGCACGCGCGCGTCGGGCGCCGACACGGCGGGCGCGCTGCCCGGCTTCTTGGATGTTTGGGTCGTCGTCATGCCAATACCTCCGGGTTCACGATGTTCCTGGGCCTGCGTCCCGCCAACACGTCCGCTACGTTCTGCGCCGTGCGGCGCTTGAGCTCGACCTGGGATTCCTCGCTGTACCAGGCCGCATGGGGCGTGAGTGCGGTGTTGGGCAGCTCGAACAGCGGGCTGCCCTCGGGGAGCGGCTCCTGCTCGAAGACGTCAAGTCCGGCCGCGCGGATCGCCCCCGAGCGCAGCGCCTCGATGAGCGCTTCGGTGTCGACGACGCCGCCCCGGCAGGTGTTGACCAGCACGGCGCCCGGCTTCATGGCCGCGAGCACGTCGGCGCCGACGAGGTGACGGGTGTGCGCGTTGAGCGGCACGTGGAGGGAGACGACGTCCGCCCGGCGGATCAGCTCGTCGAAGCCCACGACCTCGGTGCCGGCCGGCGTCGTCGTACCCGGCTCGTAGACGGGGTCGAAGCCGATGGTCTCGTAGCCCACGCCGCGCGCCTTCCGCGCGGTCGCAGCGCCGATGAGCCCCAGCCCGACGACGCCGAAGACGCGCCCCGCGATGCGGTGCAGCGGCTGGACGGGCGCGAGCGAGTAGTTGCCGGACCGCATCTCCCGATCGAGGCCGACGACGCCGCGCGCGAGGCTCAGCGCGAGGGCGATCGCGTGGTCGCTGACGTCCTCGGTGCCGTAGTCGGGCACGTTGCAGACGGCGACGCCCGCTTCGGTCGCGGCCTCGACGTCGACCGTGTCCACGCCCACGCCGTACCGGGCGACGACCTTGAGACCGGGGAGTGCCTTGAAGACGGCCCGCGTGATGGGAGCGTACTGGACGATCAGCGCGTCGGCTCCTTGCGCGGCTCTGACGACCTCGTCCTCGGTACGGCACTCAGCCCGGACCAGCTCGAAGCCCTCGGCGGCGCTGATCTCCTCTTCCTCTGCGAGCGACGGCTGGTCCAGGTCCGTCACGACGACCCGGGGCTTCCGATCCACGGAGCACTCCTTCCTCAGTGGCTGGGTGTTACCCGTGCGGATGGCGCACGACAACCAGCTCAAACCCCGTAAATCCTATATCCGATAGGAAGTGACGTCCCACCAGGCGATTCCGGTGTCAGGACTTCCCCGAGGCCACCTTCAGGCATATGCTTGCGAAGGCGCAATGATTGCGAAAATGAGAGAAGGGATGAGACCGCAATGCCAGAGCTTCCAGAGCAATACGCCGCATATCTCCAGGACAAGGACCAGACCTTCGTCGAGACCGTCCGGCCAGTGCTCGAGCAGTCCGCGGCGGGCGAGCGCCACGGAGTGCACGTGCGTTTCACCGCCGGGAGCGTTCAGGCGGTCGTCGACGAGGCCAACCCGTACGGGACGATCACCGAGGGGCTCGATTAGAGGCGGGCCTCGCCCTGCGGGAGCGCCCTGTCGAAGAGCGCGAACAGCTCCTTCCAGTGGCGCTCCGCAGCGTCCCGGTTGTATGAGGCCGTGTCCGCCTGGGTGTAGCCGTGGCTCGCACCCTCATACACCTCCGCCCGGAACTGCACGCCGGCGTCGGTGAGTGCCTTGTTCAGCCGCTCGATCTGCTCGGGCGGGAGCGAGTGGTCGTGGTCGGCGTGCCCGAAGTAGAGCTCCGCGGTGACCCGGTCGGCCACGAGGTGCGGGCTGTCGGGGGCGTCGGTCGCGAGTCCCCCTCCATGGAAGCCGGCCGCCGCCGCGACACGCTCCGAGAAGGCTCCGGCCGTGCGGAGCGAGAGGCGCGCACCCATGCAGTAACCCGTGACCCCGACCGGCCCGTCCGCGACCTCAGGCCGGGAGTCGAGCCACGCGAGATACGCCTCGGCGTCGCTCACCGCGCGTTCGGGGGTCAGCTCGCGCATCACGGGGCCGATCTGGTCGAAGATGCCGGTCCGCTGGGACGTGTCGATGAACTCGGGAAGGTCGAAGACCGGGGCGGGGCCACTGCGGTAGAACACGTTCGGCACGAGGACCGCGTAACCCGCCTCGGCGAGCCGGTCTGCCATCGCCTCGAGATGCGGCCGGAGCCCGAACGCGTCCATGTAGAGGAGTACGCCGGGGTGCGGAGCGCCGTCGTCCGGATGGACGAAATAGGCGTCGGCGACGCCGTCGGCCGTGGGAATCTCCACCGTGGTGCTGTTCACAGAAGTCACAGACCCACAGGCTACTCCCTTCCGATACGGACCTTCCCGGCTGCGCCTTCCTCGGCGCAGTCCCGGCCCGCGGCCTAGAGTGGGGCCATGGCCGGAACAGAGCAGATCCAGCACGACCGAACTGACACGCTCCTCCGCGAGCTGGCCTCTGCACACCGCGTGGCCACCTCGTTCTACGGCTTCGACGGCGCCGAGCGCGCCGTCTCGCCCGCGACGCTGCGCAAGGTGCTCGCCGCCCTCGGAGTCCGGGCCGAGACGCCCGAGGAGGTTGAAAGCGCCCTCGCCGACGCCGCGCTCGAGCCCTGGCGCCAGCTCCTGCCGCCCGCCGTCGTCGTCCGCGAGGGCCAAGTGAACCGGGTGCGCCTGCACGTCCCCCACGGCAGCGGCCTCCGGGTCTGGATCTCGGCCGAGGACGGCCGCCATTTCGATGCCGTGCAGGAGGATGACTGGGAACGTCCGCGAGAGGTCGACGGCGTGCTGACCGGCCGCGCGACGTTCGGCCTCCCCCGCCACCTTCCGCTCGGCTGGCACACCCTGTACGCCGAAAACGAGGGCCGCGTCGCCCAGTGCCCGCTCATCGTGACCCCGGCACGGCTCGCGACGACGGAGCGCCTCCAGAACCGGCGACGTTGGGGCCTCATGGCACAGCTCTACTCCGTGCGGTCGTCCAGGTCGTGGGGAATCGGCGACTTCGCCGACCTTGACGACCTCGCCGCCATCTCGGGCGCCCAAGGCGCGAGCTTCGTCCTCGTCAACCCGCTGCACGCGGCCGAGCCCAAGCCTCCCGTCGAAGATTCCCCCTACCTGCCCGCGACGCGCCGGTTCTTCAATCCGCTCTACCTCCGCATCGAGGACATCCCCGAGTACGGCTATCTCAGCCCCACGGCCCGCGACGAAGTCGAGCGGCTGGCCGCCCGGCTGCACACCGCCAACCGGGTCGCGGACCTGCTCGACCGTGCCACGGCCTTCGACGCGAAGCTCGCCGCGCTCCGGCTCGTCTTCGCCGTTCCGCGCAGTCCTTCCCGGGACCAGCAGTACGAGCGGTTCCGCTCGGAGCTGGGTCGCGGCCTCGACGACTTTGCCCTGTGGTGCGCGCTCGCCGAAACGCTGCCGCCGTCCTCTCCCGAGTGGGCTGCGGCGTCGTCGCCCTCCTCCCCCCGGGCAACCGAGCTGCGCGAAGAGCTCGCTGACCGCATCGAATTCCACCGTTGGCTCCAGTGGGTCTGCGACGAGCAGCTCGAGCGGGCGCAGCGGAGCGCGAACCAGGCCGGCATGGAGATCGGGATCGTCCACGATCTCGCCGTCGGGGTCAAGCTGGACGGCGCCGACGCCTGGATGCTCGCAGACGTCCTGGCCAAGGGGGTGACGGTGGGCGCCCCGCCGGACGTGTTCAATCAGCAGGGCCAGAACTGGAACCAGCCGCCCTGGCACCCGAGCCGCCTCGCCGCGGCTGGCTACGCGCCCTACCGGGACATGCTCCGAACCATCCTCCGCCACGCGGGTGGGATCCGCGTCGACCACATCCTGGGCCTCTTCCGCCTGTGGTGGATCCCCGAGGGCGGCGGCCCGGAGGAGGGCACGTACGTCTACTACGACCACGAGGCCCTCATCGGGATCCTCGCGCTCGAGGCGCAGCGCGCCGGCGCCATCGTCGTCGGCGAGGACCTCGGCGTGTTCGAGCCGTGGGTGCGCGACTACCTTTCCGAACGGGTCATCTTCGGCACCTCGATCCTGTGGTTCGAGCACGACGACGGTGGCCCGCTCGAGCCGGAACAGTACCGGCGCGCGTGCTTGACGAGCGTCAACACGCACGACCTGCCGCCGACGGCGGGCTACCTCGCTGGCGAGCACGTCACCTTGCGCGAGTCGCTCGGGCTGCTGCGCCGGCCCGTCGAGGAAGAGCGCGCCGCGGACGCCGCGGAGCAGGAGGCCGTACTCGCGCGGGTCCGCGAGCGAGGGCTCCTGCCGCCAGTCGAGTCCGCGGCCGACGTCGAGTCCCCGGTCGACGTCCAACGGACCGTGGAAGCCCTCTACGCCTTCACGGCCCTCACGCCCTCGGCCCTCCTCGGCGTCGCCTTGGTGGACGCCGTCGGGGAGCGGCGCACCCAGAACCAGCCCGGCACCGAGAACGAGTATCCCAACTGGCGGATTCCTCTCGCAGGCCCCGACGGGGAGGCGATCCTGCTCGACGAGCTTCCGCGCAACGAGCGGTTCGGCTCGCTGCTCGCGACAGTGCGGGAGGCGCTGCGCGCGGACCGCTAGTCACGCCCTGTGAAGGTCTTGATGATCGTCCACCCCACGGCCGTGACCGGCACGGCGAGCAGCGCCCCCACGATCCCGGCGAGCATCGTGCCGGCCGCGAGCGAGAGCACGATCGCGAGGCCGTGGATGCTCAGCACGCGCCCCATCAGCAGCGGCTGGAGGATGTGGTGCTCGAGCTGGTTCACCACGATCAGGACGGCGAGGACGATGAGGGCCGGAAGCGGTCCGCTGGAGACCAGTGCGACGACGACGGCGAGGAGCCCCGCTACGGTCGCCCCGATGATCGGGATGAAGGCGCCGATGAAGACGAACACCGCGAGCGGCACGGCCAGCGGGACGCGCAGGATCAGCAGGGTGATGGCGACGAGGATCGAGTCGATCACCGCGATGAGGGCCGTTCCCCGGACGTAGCCGCCGAGCACGTGGGCGCTGCGCTCCAGGGCGCGGTGCGCGGTGGGCTGGTGCCGCGGTGGCATGAAGCCGACGAAGAAGCCGCGGATCTTCGCTCCGTCCTTGAGGAAGAAGAACAGGATGACGATCATGAGGACGATTCCGGCAAGGATCTCCCCCACCGTGCGCGCTCCGGTCAGCGCCTCCGCGCCGATGCTCCCGTTCGTGAAGAAGCGCTGGATCGAGTCGCGGGCACTCGTGATCTGCGCGTCGCTGACCTTGACGGGCCCGTTGTTGAGGAACGCGTGGAGCTGGGCGATGCCGTTGGTGAACCGATCGGTGAGTTCCTTGGCCTGAGCCCTGATCAAGTACACGACGCCCGTGACGATCCCTCCGAAGACCACAAGGATCGCAACGTAGGACGCGGCGACCGCGAGCGCGCGGGGCCAGTGCCTGGCGGTCAGCAAGTGCACGAGGGGGGAGATCGCGGACGCGAGGATGAGCGCAAGGGTGAGCGGGATGAGGACGAGGGGTACGCGCGTCATGGCCCACACGAGTGCGACGACGAGCGCTGCGACGGCGAGGGCCTGAACCGAGCGGATGCTCGCCCGGCCCAGGCCGTCGGTCCAGAGGGCTGAGAGGTTCGTGCGCGGCGGCGTCGGCTGCGGCATGGCATCGTGCCTTTCGGCTAGAGAAGTTGGCATCCTCCTACCCGGCCCGCAGGCGACCCACGCACAGCAAACGCGACAAGCGCGCCACGAGCTCGGTAACGGCCCGATCACAGAACGGATACGGCTGGTCCCGGCGTTGGTGGTCGGATGCGAGGAGTGGCAGACTGGCACGGCGCTCTGCGCGCCCGCTGGTGGGTCCAGCGCGCACACCTGTTCGTCCAGACAGGTGGAAAGCAAACATGCGAAGGCAGGGCCCGCTGTGGTGCAGGAACCCCAAGAACATGCCGTCCGCGCGACGGCGCCGAAGGCCTCTCACGGGAAGGTGATCGGCCTAGCGGTTGCAG
Source organism: Sinomonas sp. (assembly GCF_036848755.1). Classification (NCBI taxonomy): domain Bacteria; kingdom Bacillati; phylum Actinomycetota; class Actinomycetes; order Micrococcales; family Micrococcaceae; genus Sinomonas; species Sinomonas sp. The sequence goes on from NZ_DAIUJO010000092.1 coordinate 7,758, forward strand.
GGGCCGTCGGCGGCTTCCTGTTCGGCTTCGATTCCTCGGTCGTCAACGGCGCAGTCGACGCCATCCAAGGCAGCTTCGCGCTCTCCCACGCCGTCACGGGCTTCGCCGTCGCCGTCGCGCTGCTGGGCTGCGCCGTCGGCTCCTGGCTGGCCGGCGCCGTAGGGGACCGCTTCGGCCGCATCCCGGCGATGAAGCTCGGCGCGCTCCTGTTCCTTGCGAGCGCGATCGGCACCGGCTTCTCGGTAGGCCTGTGGGATCTCATCGCGTGGCGCCTCGTCGGCGGTCTGGGTATCGGCCTCGCCTCGGTCATCGCTCCCGCCTACATCTCGGAGATCTCGCCCCGGCAGATCCGCGGGCGGCTCGCGTCGCTCCAGCAGCTCGCGATCACCACCGGCATCTTCGCGGCACTCCTGAGCGACGCGCTCCTCGCCAACGGAGCCGGCGGGGCCACCCACACGCTGTGGTTCGGCGTCGACGCGTGGCGCTGGATGTTCATCGCCGGCGCGGTGCCCGCCGTCGTCTACGGCTGGATCGCCTTCGTCCTTCCGGAGTCGCCGCGCTTCCTCGTGCTCCGGGGCAACGACGACGCCGCACGGAGCGTCTTCCGGTCCATCGCGCCCGACGACGACATCGAGCGCGAGATCCGGGACATCCGCCAGGCCATCGAAGAAGACCGCCTCTCCGAACGCCGCGGTGCCCTCCGCGGCCACGCCCTCGGCCTCAAGCCCGTCCTGTGGGTCGGCATAGCGCTCTCGGTGTTCCAGCAGTTCGTCGGAATCAACGTGATCTTCTACTACTCGACCACCCTCTGGAAGTCCGTCGGCTTCCGCGAGGAGGACTCGCTCACCATCTCGGTGGTCACGTCGATCACGAACATCCTGGTCACACTCATTGCGATTGCGCTCGTGGACCGGGTCGGCCGACGCCCGATCCTGCTCGTCGGCTCCATCGGGATGGCCGTCTCGCTCGGGACCATGGCCCTGGCCTTCTCGACCGCGAGCCTCGTGAACGGCGAGCCGGCCCTCTCGGGCGCGTGGGGTCCCATCGCGCTCGTCGCGGCCAACGTGTTCGTGGTGTGCTTCGGAGCCTCGTGGGGACCGCTCGTGTGGGTGCTGCTCGGCGAGATCTTCCCGCCGTCGATCCGCGCGCGCGGTCTCGGCATCGCAGCCGCCGCCCAATGGATCGCGAACTTCCTCATCACGGTCTCATTCCCGCCCATGGCCGCGTGGTCGCTCTCGCTCACGTATGGGATGTACGCGGCGTTCGCGGCGCTCTCGTTCTTCTTCGTGCTCACCAAGGTTCCCGAGACCAACGGCATGTCCCTCGAGCAGGCCGAGACCCTCTTCGTTCGGCCGGGGAAGGCAGCGCGGGAGTAAGCACAGGGCTTCAGGGAAGGGATGGTGGGGGGAAGAACGGGGAGAAACAACGGGCAATCGGGAAGAGAAACCGACTTACGATAGTTACGGTAAGCAACGAATCTTCCCCGATCTTCCCCCACACCTTCTCGTCCCCGGGAGCCTCCCGTGTCTCACGCTGCACCCTCCGCCGCTGCTCCAGGAAAGCTGAGCCGCCGTCAGATCACTGGCGTCATGGTCGGCCTCATGCTAGGCATGTTCCTCGCCTCGCTCGACCAGACGATTGTCTCGACGTCCATCTACACCATCGCCAACGACCTGGACGGCCTGAGCCTCCAGGCCTGGGCGACCACGGCCTACCTCATCACCTCGACCGTCAGCACGCCGCTCTACGGCAAGCTCTCGGACATCTTCGGCCGGCGTCCCCTGTACATGGCCGCGATCGCGATCTTCCTCGGCGGCTCGATCTTCTCCGGCTCCGTCCACTCCATGGGCGAGCTCGCCGTCGCCCGCGGCATCCAGGGTCTCGGTGCAGGCGGCCTCATGGCCCTCGCGCTCGCCGTCATCGGCGACATCGTCCCGCTTGAGGACCGCGCGAAGTTCCAGGGCTACTTCATGTCGGTGTTCGGCGTCTCGTCCGTGCTCGGGCCCGTCGTCGGCGGCGCCTTCGCGGGAGCGAACCAGATCCTGTGGATCACGGGCTGGCGCTGGGTCTTCTACGTCAACGTCCCGGTCGGGATCGCCGCCCTCGTCACCGTGTTCTTCTTCCTCCACCTGCCGTCGCGCCACACGCGCCAACGCATTGACTATCTGGGGGCAGCCGCCATCACGGTCGGTCTCGTACCCCTCCTTCTCGTGGCCGAGCAGGGCCGCGGGTGGGGCTGGACGTCAGTGGACTCGTTCGCGTGCTACGTCGTGGGGGTGCTGGGACTGGCCGCGTTCGTGCTGTTCGAGAAGCGTGCTGGCGACTACGCGCTCATTCCGCTTCGGCTGTTCAAGAACCCCCAGTTCAGCCTCTCGGCCCTCCTGAATTTCATCATCGGGATCGGCATGTTCGGCGCGATCGCGATGCTGCCGCTCTACCTTCAGCTCGTGCAGGGACTGACGCCCACCGAGGCTGGGCTCCTCATGATCACCTTCACGGTCGGCATCATGACGGCGTCGATCACGGCAGGCCGCACCATCTCCCGGACGTCCAAGTTCAAGATCTTCCCGGTCATCGGCACGCTCCTGCTGGCCGGTTCCTCCACGGCCATGGGCTTCGCCCTCACCGCCGATTCGCCGCTCTGGGTGCCCGCAGCCATCGCCGTCTTCTTCGGCATGGGCCTCGGATGCTGCATGCAGCCGCTCGTGTTGGCCATGCAGACCTCCGTCCCGCTGAAGGATATGGGCGTCGGCACCTCGACGGCTGCCTTCTTCCGGTCGATGGGCGGCGCTCTCGGCACCGCCGTGTTCATCTCGATGCTGTTCAGCCTCGCGGCGGACAAGGTCAGCTCGGCGATGAAGACGGCCGTGACCCAGCCCGACTTCCTCAAGACCCTCCACAACCCCGCCGTCATCGCCGACCCCGCGAACAAGCCGCTCTTCGACCTGTTCAAGGGCGGCACCTCCGGCGGCGGCCTCGGCGCCGACAACCTCAACGACACGAGTTGGCTCTCCAAGGCCAATTCGGTGCTCACGCATCCGATCAAGGACGGCTTCTCGCAGTCCGTGGACATCGTGATGCTCACGGCAGCCGGGCTCATGGTCATCGCGTTCCTCGTGACGCTGGCCCTCCCGAACGCGAAGCTCCGCGACCCCAAGGCTGCCCTCAAGGAGCCGGCAGCCACGTAGTTTGGTGGCCACCGCAAGGACATCTGCACTTCACGCGGTGGCCGCCGTTCGGCCACACGGGGGGCGGAGGCTTCCATTGGTGGGGGACGGATCCGACGACCACGGAGGACTACGTCATGAGCATCTCCCCCAAGACCTTCCTGCCCGCCGCCGCGATCGCGACGGCTGCGGCCCTCGCGTGCACTGCATCTCCCGCGCTTGCGGCTCCCGCGCCCTCGGCCCCCGCGCCCTCGGCCTACGCCGTCAGGGCCTTCGCGCCACAGCCCGGGGAATCGGCGCCGGACGACATCACGCGACTCGGCGACAGCGTCTACGTCGCGTACCAGAATGGGGTCGGCCCGATGGGCGAGGCCTCCCCGAGCGGGGCCACGGCGAGCACGATCCAGCAGTACTCGCTCGACGGCAAGGCGGGGGCTTCGTGGAGCGTCACGGGGCGGATCGACGGCATGGGGTCCGATGAGGCCGGCCGCCGGCTGCTCGTGACGACGAACGAGGACGGCAGCTCGTCCTTCCACACGGTGAGCCCCGCCTTGGGCGCCCGCGGCGTCAAGGACTACACGTACACCGGCCTGACCCACGGAGGCGGCACCGACTCCGCCAAGATCTTCGAGGGAAAGATCTTCATTTCTGCCTCGAACCCCTCCGACAGCACGGGCCCGGCGCTCTACCGCGCGACGCTCTCGGGTTCGACGGCGGCGCTCACGCCCGTCTTCGCCGACGACGCCCAGGCCGAGCTCGCCGACGGGCCCCAAGCGGGAACAACCACGACGCTCGCGCTCACGGACCCGGACTCAAGCGCGGTCGTCCCGGCGCAGAGCCCCCGATTCGCCAAGGACTTCGTCCTCGACTCCCAGGGCGACCAGCAGCTCGTCTTCGCCGGACGTGCCGGCACTCCGCAGCAACGGCTCGAGGTGCTCAACCTCCCCGCGCCGGTCGATGACACCGCCTTCGCGACGGGTGCTCGGCAGACCCTCTGGATCACCGACTCGGATCACAACGCCGTCTACTCGGTGAGTGGGAACTTCCTCGCCGGCGACGTCGTCACGTCCGTGACGCCGAATTCCGGCGCCAACTACCTCGCGTCACTCAACCTCTCGAACGGCTCCCTCACCGCGATCCCACAGCTCGCGGCGATTCATCCGAAGGGCCTGCTCTTCACGAGCTCGCGCTGAGTCCCCTCGAGCAAGTCCCCTCAAGCAAGTCCCCTCAAGCAGCTGAGGCCTTTAGGCAAACGACGCCGGGCGCCCCTTCCCGTGGGAGGGACGCCCGGCGTCGTCGTGTGTGATCTGGGGCGGCCGCTGGGGGGCCGGTCGCCTCGGATCAGGCGATGCGCTGCTGCGTGAAGCCGAACGGGACGCTCGTGTCGTGGGCTACGGTGTACTGGCCCGCGGCCTCGCGAGTCACGAGGATCCCGCAGCAGGGGTTGGCAACAGCAGTCTGCTGAAGCGTCTCAATTGCGCGGCCCAACGCGGCGTCGATCTCATGGGCATGGTCGACGACGACGCTCAGGCTGCGGTGGTGGTGCACATCGGGGGACATGCGCACGCTCCTTCCGAATCCAAAGGGGTGTTTCAGATCGTCCAGTCTAGGGTAACGAAACCTATTTCATGCAACTGGATATACCCCCTTCGGCAAGTTGCACTGCTTTTGGCCCAGACAGGTAGCGGTAAGGTAGGTGAAATCCTGTTATAGGGATCACATTTAGAGCTATCACGAAGAGGCCTTCGCATTATGAGTAAGATCACAGAAGACAGGGCAGGTTCGGAGGGGCTGAGCCGCGGCCTCTCCAACCGGCACATCCAGCTCCTCGCCATTGGCGGAGCGATCGGTACAGGGCTCTTCATGGGTTCCGGAAAGACGATTTCCGTAGCGGGACCGTCCGTGATCTTCGTGTACATGATCATCGGCTTCATGCTCTTCTTCGTCATGCGGGCCATGGGCGAGCTCCTCCTGAGCAACCTCAACTACAAGACGTTCAGCGACTTCGCGGGCGATCTCCTGGGCCCGTGGGCTGCCTTCTTCACGGGCTGGACCTACTGGTTCTGCTGGGTTGTGACCGGGGTCGCCGACGTGGTCGCCATCGCCGGGTACGCGGACACCCTATGGCCCGGCATCCCTCTCTGGGTCCCCGGGATCGCAACGATCCTCGCCCTCCTCGCCCTCAACCTGCCCACGGTCAAGGCGTTTGGCGAGGTCGAGTTCTGGTTTGCGCTCATCAAGATCGTGGCGATCCTCGCCCTCATCGCGACCGGGCTCGCGATGGTGTTCTCCGGCTTCACATCCTCCGCGGGAACGGCCTCGTTCGGCAACCTCTGGCAGCATGGCGGCTTCTTCCCGAAGGAGTTCATGGGCTTCGTGGCAGGCTTCCAGATCGCCGTCTTCGCTTTCGTGGGCATCGAGCTCGTGGGCACCGCCGCCGCCGAGACCAAGAGTCCCGAGAGGAACCTGCCGAAGGCCATCAATGCCATCCCCATCCGCGTGGGGCTGTTCTACGTCGGCGCGCTCGTCATCCTCATGTCGGTCACGCCGTGGACGGAGTTCCGCGCGGGCCACTCGCCGTTCATCGGAATGTTCTCGCTCGCTGGCCTCGGCGCCGCCGCGACGCTCGTGAACCTCGTGGTCCTGACGTCGGCGATGTCGAGCGCGAACTCCGGCATCTACTCGACGTCGCGCATGGTGTTCGGCCTCGCCCAAGAGGGTGACGCCCCCTCGGTTTTCGGGCGCCTCTCCTCGCGCAAGGTTCCCCAGAACGCACTGTTCCTCTCGTGCACGCTCCTGCTCTCCGGCGTCGTGCTCCTCTACGCGGGGAAGGACATCGGCACGGCCTTCGACATGGTGACCACCGTGTCCGCCGTGTGCTTCATGTTCGTGTGGTCGATCATCCTCGCGAGCTATCTCGTGTTCCGCAAGCGCCGCCCCGAACTGCACGCCGCGTCGACGTACCGCATGCCGGGCGGTCCGGCCATGGTGTGGGTGGTGTACGCGTTCTTCCTGTTTCTCGTGTGGGCCCTCACGACCCAGCCCGACACGCTCGCGGCGCTCCTCGTGACGCCCGTCTGGTTCGCGATCCTGCTCGTCGCGTGGCTCATCCTGCGTCGCTCGCCTCTGCACCAGGCGCGGATCGCGGCGCACGGCGATGCGCTGCGCGGGGAGGCGCGGGTCGCCTGACGCGGGGAGGCGCGGGTCGCCTGACGCGAGGAGGCGCGGGTTCGCCTGACGCGGGGCGCCGCCATCTCCGCCGCCCCCC
>NZ_DAIUJO010000092.1:14217-14663 GCF_036848755.1 Sinomonas sp.
GTGCCCACCCCGCAGAGGTGACGGCGCAACGAGAGCGGGGCGGAGAGCGGGGCGGAGAGTGCGCAGGAGAGCGGGGCGGCCCGCCGACGGCTTGGCTACGCTAAGTCGCATGAGCCGCTTCGCCCCGCGCACCGCTCCGGCCCTGGAGTCCCACGACGCCGCCGCCTTGGCCCGGGCGCTCGACGCCGACGACGTCACCGTCTTCGCCGACGGCACGGCCTACCGTCTGCCGGAGGCGGCGCGGGCAGCCGTTCTGGACCTCCTCGCCCGCTTGGCTCGGGGCGAGTCTGTGACCGTCAGCAGCGCGGAGGACGTCCTCACCGTCGCCCAGGCTGCGGAACTGGCGGGGATCAGCCACAGCTATGTCCGAAAGCTCACCGATCTCGGCGTGTGGCCGGTCGAGTACCGGGGGACGCATCGCCGCATCCGGCGCGACGACGTGCTGG
>NZ_DAIUJO010000093.1:0-14579 GCF_036848755.1 Sinomonas sp.
CTGGGCCAGCAGAAGATGCAGTCCATTCTGCAGGCGAACCCGAATATCAACGCAGTGATCTCCGGCAATGACGAGATGGCGCTCGGAGCCATCGCGGCACTGAAGCAGGCAGGCAAGACCAACGTCGTCGTCGGCGGCTTCGACGGCTCGCCTGACGCAGTCAGCGCAGTCAAGGACGGCTCTCTCGCATACACCGTGCTCCAGCCGGTGGCCACCTTCGCGAAGAAGTCCGTGGACGAACTCGATGCGTACATCAAGAACGGAACGAAGCCGTCGCAGGAGAAGCAGTCGTTCGACTGCATCCTCATCACGAAGGCCAACGTCGACAAGATGACGGCGCCGTTCACCTACTCCGGCTGACCGTAGCCGAACCAACGGCCGTTCGCTCCCGTGCGGCCACCCGGGGGCGGGTGCATCCCCAGGCACCCGCCCCCGCCCCCACTTCATGAGAGGGATCATGAGCTACGTACTGAACGACGCGGCTGCCTTCGCCGACGAGTCCGCCGACGGCTTCGTCGCCGCCCACCGCGGCCTCGTCCGCCGCGTCCGCGGCGGCGTCGCACGTGCCACTGCGACTCCGTCGGGACAGGTCGCGGTGGTGATCGGCGGCGGATCCGGGCACTATCCGGCCTTCGCTGGCCTCGTCGGCCCGGGAATCGCCCACGGGGCTGCGATGGGAAATGTGTTCGCCTCTCCGAGTGCGCAGCAGGTGGTCAATGTCGCCCGCTCGGTCGCGTCGGATGCAGGGGTTCTCCTGACCTACGGCAACTACGCGGGCGACGCGCTCAACTTCGATCAGGCCCAGGATCAGCTGCGCTCGGAGGGAATACCGTGCGAGACGGTGCGTGTCACAGACGACATCTGCAGTGCACCCGCTGGCGAGCGTGAGAAGCGGAGGGGCATTGCCGGTGATCTGGTGGTGTTCAGGACCGCAGGCTGGGCGGCCGAGCAGGGCCTCGACCTCGAGTCGGTCACCATGCTCGCGGACCGCGCCAACCAGCGCACGCGTTCGATCGGCGTCGCCTTCTCCGGATGTACCCTCCCGGGTGCCGCCGAGCCGCTCTTCACGGTCTCTCCCGGGACAATGGCCGTGGGGATGGGCATCCACGGCGAACCGGGGATTGAGACCATCCCGTTGGCTTCTGCCCGCGAGATTGCCGAACTGCTCACCGCTCGTGTCCTCGCGGAACGGCCTGACGAAGTTTCGGCTGAGGGAGGCCGCATCGGAGTCGTCGTCAACGGGCTCGGTTCCGTGAAGTCTGAGGAGCTCTTCCTGCTCTATGGTGCGGTCGCCTCACTGCTGGAGGACGCCGGCCACGCAATTGTGGATCCTGAAGTCGGCGAGTACGCCACGAGCTTCGAAATGGCCGGGCTCTCGCTCACCGTTGTCTGGCTCGACGATGAACTAGAGCGAGCATGGCGGTCACCCGCATACACCCCCGCGTTCCGCAAGGGAGCGGTGGACGTCAACACAACGACGGTGCTCGCCTCGGACGAGGCGCCAGCGGACGCGAACGACATCACCGCGGCTTCCGAGGATGCTGCTGCAGCCGGCACGCGGGTGCTCAAAGCGATCGACTCCATCCGGGAAGTTATCGACCGGGAAGTCGACGAGCTGGGCCGTCTGGACGCGATAGCCGGCGACGGCGACCATGGGATAGGCATGCAGCGGGGAGCCAGGGCCGCTGCGGAGGCGGCCGTGGCGGCAGGTACAGCCCGAGCGGGAGCGGGCACCGTTCTGACCCGGGCCGGAGAAGCCTGGGCCGACAGGGCCGGAGGCACCTCGGGCGCTCTCTGGGGTCTGGCCCTACGCACCATGGGCCAGCAGATCGGCGACGCCCAAGCGCCCGACGCCCGGGCGGTAGCCCGAGCCGTCGCAGCGGCACGCGAAGCAGTCCAGCGCACCGGGAAAGCCGAGATCGGGGACAAGACCCTCGTGGACGCTCTGGTTCCCTTCTCAGAGCAGCTCACAGCCCTCACCTCCGAAGGGCAAGGACTGGCCCGAGCCTGGGCCGCGGCCGCTGCGACCGCAACCGCTGCGGCCGCCGCCACTGCCGACCTCCTCCCACGGCTGGGCCGCGCCCGGCCGCACATGGAGAAGAGCCTCGGCACCCCCGACCCCGGTGCCGTCTCGTTCGCCCTCGCAGTGACCGCGGTGGGCACCATCCTCGACGCGTATGACCTGAAGGAGAACTGAAATGGGCCGCACATGGCGAATCGTCGTCGGATCCGACGGCGCCGGCTACGACTACAAGGAGACCCTCAAGGCCGATCTGGAGAAGGACCCCCGGGTGTCCGAGGTCATCGACGTGGGAGTCGACGCCGAGGACGATACCGCCTACCCCTCGATCGCCATCGCCGCAGCTGAGAAAGTTCGGGACAACGAGGCGGATCGGGCGCTCCTGGTCTGCGGCACCGGACTCGGCGTTGCGATAGCCGCGAACAAGGTCCCCGGGATCCGGGCGGTCACTGCCCACGACAGCTACAGCGTCGAACGCAGCGTCCTGAGCAACAACGCACAGGTCTTGACCTTCGGGCAGCGCGTCGTCGGCCTCGAGCTTGCCCGTCGGCTCGCCCGGGAATGGCTCGGATACGAGTTCGACGAGTCGTCGGCATCCGCGAAGAAGGTTGCGGTCATCGAAGGTTATGAGAGCACTGGGTCCTGTGACTGACCCTGCGCCAGAGCCGCGAGACGCGCAGCCTGCGCCGCTTGTCCTCGGTGTCAGCCTCAAGCTCTATCTGGACGTTGAGAGCACGCTGCAGTGGTCGCGGGCTGTCTCGGACCTCGCCCGCTCGCACCCCGCGGTCGCCGACGGCAGAGTGCAGCTCTTCGTGCTGCCCTCCCTCCCCGCGCTCGCCGATGTCCGGGCCGCTTTCGCGGGCACGCCGGTCCAAGTTGGAGCGCAGGATCTGTTCTGGGAGGACAGAGGCGCCTTCACGGGCGCCGTCAGCGGGGCGGACTTGAAGGCGGTGGGATGCGCGTTCGTCGAAGTCGGGCATGCGGAGCGACGCGCCCTCTTCGGCGACGACGACGAAGCTGTTCGCCTCAAGCTCGCAGCCGCATTGCGGAACGGCCTGACACCTGTCCTCTGCCTGGGCGAAACATCGAGGACAGACTCTGCCACCGCTGCCGCCCGGACAGTCGAGGAACTCGCCTCGGCGCTCGCTGGCCTGCCGCCGGGTCCGTCTCAGTTCGACCTGGTCGTCGCCTATGAACCTCAGTGGGCGATTGGGCAGGCCGAGGCTGCTGCTCCCGAGCATGTGAAGGCAGTCATCGAAGAACTGCGAGCTAGGCTCAGCGCCGACGACCGCATCCGCTCCGCCTCAGTCCTGTACGGCGGAAGCGCCCAGCCCGGGACACTCTCCGCCTTGGCAGGAAAAGCAGACGGCCTCTTCCTCGGTCGGTTCGCCCACGACCCTCGCCGGCTCGCCCTCATCCTTGACGAGGCGGATCTGCTAAGTGATCCTCATGTCAGCACTGGGTGAGTTGAGAGGAATGGCGCTGAAATCGGACGAGGCATCGCCCGCCACGCGGCAGAGCCGGCAGCTGCAGCGCCAGCGGGCAATCAGCGATGCCGTCATGGCAGAGGGCGCGATACGTATAGAGCAGCTTGCCGAGCGCTTCGGCATCAGCGTGATGACGGTCCACCGTGACCTGGACGAGCTCGAGAACCGGGGACTCATCCGCAAGAATCGCGGGGTCGCGACGGCCACGTCGACCGCCCTCGTGGAATCCAGCGATGTGTACCGGTCAAGCCGTCAGCTCGCCGAGAAGGAGACTATCGCTCACGCAGCCCTCGAGTTCATAGAACCGGGTCAGGCGATCATCCTTGACGACTCGACCACGACTCTCCATCTGGTGCCGCATCTGAAGGACCGGACGCCCCTCACAGTGATCACCAACACCCTCACGATCATCAACGACCTGCGAGGAACGAATGGGATTTCCCTGCTCGCACTCGGGGGGCAGTACTACAACTGGTGCAGCGCCTTCATGGGGCGGATGACGACGGAGTCGATCGCCTCGCTCCGAGCGGACATCCTCTTCATGTCGACCTCGGCAATTACCGATGACATTGCCTTCCACCAGACACAGGAGACCGTCGACGTAAAGCGGGCGATGTTCGACGCCGCCGCGAAACGCATTCTGTTGGCCGACCACACGAAGTTCGAGAAGCGGGCCCTGCACGCCATGCTGTCGCTGGAGCGTTTCGATGCCGTGATCGTCGACTCGCGGACAGACAGCGAGCACATCGCCCGGCTGCGCGACAAAGGGGTGCACGTCCTCGTCGCGCGCCGACACCCGAGACCCTAGAAAGGATCACCATGACGAGTCTGGCGGAGAGCCCTGAGCCGAGCCGTACCCTACCTGCGACAATGCGCGCCGTGGTCTGCCACGGGCCCGAGGACTACGGGCTGGAAGAGCGACCCGTGCCGACGCCCGCTGCCGCTGAGCTGCTCATCAAGGTCGAGGCCGTCGGCGTCTGCGCGAGCGACGTCAAGTGCTACCACGGGGCTGCCAAGTTCTGGGGGGACGAGAACCGACCTGCGTGGGCCCAGAAGGGGATCATTCCCGGCCACGAATTTGTCGGCGTCGTGGTCGCCGCGGGCGAACAGGCACTCGGGGACCGCAGCCTAGAGCTCGGGGACCGGATTGTGTGCGAGCAGATCGTGCCTTGCGAGGAATGCCGCTACTGTCGCCGAGGCCAGTACTGGATGTGCGCACCCCACGAAATGTTCGGCTTCCGCGGATTCAACGGTGCCATGGCCGAATACCTCCTCGTGCCATCCCGGGCCCGTGTCCACCGGGCGCCGTCGGAAATTCCCCCGCAGCACGCGGCATTCGCGGAGCCTCTCTCCTGCGCGCTGCACGCTGTCGAGCGTGCGGACATCAAGTTCGAGGACGTCGTCGTGGTCGCGGGGTGCGGCCCGATCGGGCTCGGTATGATCGCCGGTGCTCGCTCGAAGAATCCAGCGAGGGTGGTGGCCCTCGACATGTCGGACGAGAAGCTCGCACTTGCCAAGGAGTGCGGAGCCGACCTCACGATCAACGTCGACAAGGAGGACGCGATTCAGATCGTGAAGGACCTCACCGACGGCTACGGAGCCGACGTCTACCTCGAGGCCACCGGCCACCCATCGGCGGTCTCGCAGGGACTCAACATTCTCCGCAAGCTCGGTACGTACGTCGAGTACTCCGTGTTCCGCTCGGAAGCCACGGTCGACTGGTCGATCATCGGCGACGACAAAGAGCTCAACGTTCTCGGGGCCCACCTCGGCCCCTATTGCTGGCCAGCCGCCCTCCGACTGCTCGAGTCCGGTGCGTTGCCCATGGACCAGATCTGCAGCGACCAGTTCTCCCTGGAAGGATTCCTGGACGCGATCAATCTCGTGGGCAACCCGGCTGGAGGGTCTATTAAGGTGTCGATCCTCCCCTGATCGATCTGCCCCGATCGGTGGGCTTGATTTCTTTGGGCAGCTCAGTCCAGCCTGTCGGGCCCTCGTCCTAGAGTGGCCCCATGGACCGGGGACATGAGGCGCGCGAGCAGAGCGAGCGCCATTCTACGGAAGACAGCGATGACGTGCGCGGACCGGGGGCGGTCAGCGGCACGGGTTCCCCCGCCATAGGGAAGGAAATCCTCCGCCTCGCCCTCCCGGCGTTCGGGTCGCTCATCGCAGAGCCGCTCTTTCTCCTCGCGGACTCGGCCATCGTGGGTCATCTCGGGGTCGACCAACTTGCGGGTCTGGGCCTCGCGACGACGGTTCTCCAGACCGTCGTCGGGCTCATGGTCTTCCTCGCCTATGGCACGGGCCCCGCGGTCGCGCGATTCCTGGGGGCAGGTCAGCCAGGGCGCGCGATGGCGGCGGCGCGCGACGGCGTGTGGCTCGCGCTGGTGCTCGGCGTCCTGCTCGCCGTGGTCGGCTGGGCGGCGGCACCCGGCGTCGTCCGCGCGGTGGGAGCAGCGGCGGCCGTCCAGGGATACGCCGCCGACTACCTGGTGTGGTCCATGCCGGGCCTCATCGGCATGTTGCTCGTGTACGCCGGGACGGGAGTCCTGCGCGGGCTGCAGGACACGCGCACGCCGCTCGTGGTGGCGACCGTAGGGTTCGGCGCCAACGCGGCGCTCAACTTCCTGTTCGTGTACGGATTCGGGTGGGGCATTGCGGGGTCGGCGATCGGGACGAGCGTTGCCCAGCTCGGCATGGCCGCCGTATACCTCGCGATCGTCGTGCCGCGAATGCGCTACGAGGGGATCTCCCTTGGGCCTCACTGGCGCGGGATCCTTTCGGCTGCCCATGTCGGCTCGTGGCTCATGCTGCGGACGGCCGCGCTGCGCGCCGCGATCTTCGCGACCGTCGTGGTGGCGACTGCCCAAGGAGCCGAGAACCTCGCCGCGCACCAACTCGCGATGACCATGTTCAACTTCCTCGCCTTCGCTCTGGACGCGCTCGCGATCGCGGCGCAGTCGCTGATCGGCAAGGAGCTCGGGGGCGCCAACGCCCGGCGCGCGCGGGAACTCACGGGAACCATGGTCCGCTGGTCCCTCGGCTTCGGTGTCGTGACCGGGGCGCTGCTCGCGGCCGCGGCGCCGTGGGTCGGCTGGATCTTCACGTCCGACCGAGCCGTCCACGAGGCCTTGACTCCCGCGTTGCTCGTACTCGCGGCAAGTCAGCCCGTCTGTGGATTCGTCTTCGTCCTCGACGGCGTGCTGATCGGCGCGGGGGATGCCCGCTATCTCGCGCTCGCAGGGGTCCTCAACCTCGTGGTCTATGGACCCCTGCTCGCCTGGGTCGGGCTCTCCGGCGTCCGCGGTCCCGGCGGCCTCGGATGGCTGTGGGGCGCCTTCGCCGGTGGCTACATGCTCGCCCGGGCTCTGACGCTTGGCCTGCGGGCCCGGGGGAGCCGGTGGATGGTATTGGGGGCCTATTAGCAGTCGGCTGCGCGAGCCAGTGCGGGCTGGGGGACCCCGTGCGCCGATTAGACTTGACGCATGCCTGCCGACTCTCCGTCGCCCGACCGTGCCCGCCTCTGGCCGCCCGTTCTCGGCCGAGCGCTCGCCGCGCTCGCCTTCGGGGCGGTCACCGTGTTCTGGGGGCAGCCGACGACGACGGGTGCCGCCTGGGTCCTCGCCGGGTACCTCTGGCTCATGCTCGCCGCGCAAACGTGGCTCCTCCGTTCGGAGCGCCCGGCTCCTCGCCGTAGCTCGGCGCTGACGGCACTCATCCCCTACGTCCTGGCCGCGCTCGCCGGCGTCGCGGTCGTCGCGGTCCCCTCGGTGGGCGTGATTGGGGGTGGGGGAGCGGTCGCGCTCATCCTCATGGGCGCATCCGATCTCGCCCGGGCGCTGCTCGCACGTCGCGGACCGGCGTCGGGCGTGACGCCGCTGGGAAGGGACCTTCCCATCACGGGCATCGTGGGCCTCGGGGCCGGAATCCTGCTCCCGTTCTTCTCCGGACTGGGGCCGCACGCACTGCTCGGAGTCGCCGGGGGAGGGGCCATCATCACGGGGGTTCTGCTCGCGATCGCCGCCCTGAGCCTCCGGCACGATTCCACAGGTGCGGCCAGAGTGGCCTAGAATTGAGTGGTTCCGCTTTCTACTTGGCGTAGAACTCCCGCGCGAGCAGGAAGCGCGGAACCTCAGATTCACCGCCGCACCCACAGCAGCGCTGGCAGCGCAAGGAGGGCCCCATGACCGAAGAATCCCCACGCGGACCGCGCGTTGGCATCAAGGGACCCCTCATGTTCTCCGCTTTCTTCGGCGTCGTCGCCTTCGTTGCGGTCTTGTTCTTCGCCTCGGGAGGCACGGGCCACGGGCTTCGGTTTGACCTCGCCTTTGCAGGCGGTGGGATCGCGTTCATTGCGTGTCTCGTCGGCGCTGCGATGCTCTCCATGACCTACAAGGAGAACCCCGAGCACCTCAGTCAGGGTTCGGGAGTCAACCTGCGCTCCGAGGACCGCCTCAAGAGGCCAAAGCCCCAGCCAGGCAACAACTCCAACGCCGAGGGCGCTTCGCCGTCCGAGGAGGGCGTCACGGGCGAGGGCACGAAGGACGCCGAGGGCCAGTCCTAAGCGACGCGAGGGCCGGTTCACGTCCGAAGCCTCTCGCCGGGCCGGTCAGGCGGTGCCGCTCAGGCGATGCCGCTCAGGCGACGGCGGCCGAGGTGCCGATTTCGACAGCGTCCCAGTGCGCGAGGTCGGCGAGCAGCAGCCGCTTGGTCTCCTCGTCGTCGAACCACACAAACCCGGCCGGGTGAACGGCGACCACCACTCCCCGCCGTCGGGAACCACCGGAGGTGAGCGCAAAGCTGTCTCCGCGGCGCAGGCGCACGGCGGCCGCCGCAGGGCTGATGATTGTCATGGCTCTCCTCGGGTGCACTCGGATTGTACATGTCCAATGCAGACTTCCTTTTCGACATGTACATTGAGAGAGCCCGACTTCTCCGGCCTCGTCTGGCGCGGCCGGAATCGACCATCGAGACCTTGTGAGCCGAAGCGCATGATGTACCTCCCCGCGGCCCCCGGCCAGGAAGCCGGGCTCGCCCCGGCAATCCGCCTTTCGCCGCGCCGTCGTGCCATTGCGGGCCTGCTCGGCATCTACCTTGGCGCGTTCGGGGCACATCGCTTCTACCTCGGCTACACGGCCATGGGGATCGTGCAGATCATGGCCGCGATCCTGTTCGCCAAGGCGACTTTTGGGGCGATCTTCCTCTGGGGGATCGCCGAGGGAACCCTCATTGTGCTGGGGGCGCAGCCGTTCCGGACGGACGCACAGGGGCGCGTTCTCCGCTGATCCCTCAGCTCCACACGGGGCTCTGGTCGGTCCAACCAACCGGCACCCCCAGTCGCTCCACGGTCCCAGGCGTCGACGTCTCGCCGATGCCGGTGACGGCAAGGGCGTGGACCACGAGCCGGGTCTGTACCGCGGCGACCCACGAGGCCGTGTCTGCGTGCTTGTGCCGAGCGTCGACGACAAGCCACACCTGATCGGCACGCAGCCGCTCCGCGGCGGCGGCGTTGGAAGCGGTCCACGCAGGCCGCCCCAGCCCGAACGCGACGACGACGGGCTTGCCGAGCGCCGCGCCCTGCTCACGCGCGGCAGCGGCCTCGCGCCGGCCCTCGAGCGAGGGCCTCCCATACGCCTCGAGCAGGCCAGAGGTGTACAACTGGCCGCCTACTGCCTCCGCGAGGGCCATCGCAGGCCCAAGGGCGGCGTCGTGCGGGGCGGCGACGACGATCAGGCTCCCCGGTGCCCGGAGCGGGCCACCCCGACCCTGCTCGTCGACCATGAGCGGTGCGCCGAGGTCGTGAAGCATGGCCGAGACATCCTCGCTCCGAGAGACGGGCCCGAGGTCGGGGAGGGTCTCGCGCCCAGAACCGGGGTCGGCCAGTCCGAGGTCCGACTCGTCGACGTCGGGAATCACCGCAAGACCCTCGAAACGGAGTCCGCGCAGGCGGCGGAAACCGGAGGGCCGTACTGCCTCCGCGCTGATGAGGCGGGCGCCAGGGCCGAGGGCGGCTGCCTTGGCCCTGAGACCGTCGAGCGTGCGCGCCCTCAGCAGCGTGGTGGGCACGTGCCGGTCACCCCCTGAAAGCTGGCGTCGGGCTGGCGAAGGGCCGGCGTGTCCGACGTAGACGTCAATGGCCTGTCTCTCGCCGTTGCACGGATTGGGGCAGGCCCTTTCCGAAGGGTACCAAGCGCCTCCCGGATCCCGGCTTAGCTTGCCGCCTTGCGTTCCCGGTAGGCCCGGACGTGCGCGCGATTTGCGCAGTTGCCAGTGTCGCAGTACCGCTTCGAGCGGTTCTTCGACAGGTCGATGAGCACCGCTTCGCAGTCGTCGGCGGCGCAGATCCGCAGGCGGTCCAGTTCTTTCGAGCGGATGACGTCGACAAAGGCCATCGCGGCTTCGGTGCCCATGCGCTGGGCAAGGGGGGCTTCGGGCGTGGTTGCGTGGAGGTGCCAGTCCCAGTGATCGTGCTTGACGAGCTGGGGGAGTGCCTGCGACTCGCGGAGGAGGTCGTTGACGAGCGCGACGGCTTCGTCTTCCGAGGCGTCCCACAGGCTCCGGAGCCGCGCTCGCAGTTCGCGCACGGAGGCAAGCTCGTCGTCGTCGTGCGTCCGCGACCCTGTGAACCCTTCCTCGTCGAGGAAGCGGTCCAGGTCGCTGGGGGTGAGCAGGTGCTCGAGGCCGTCGGAATCGAGAGTGTTGACGAGGTTCACCGCGCTTCGCAGCGCAACTTCGGTGTCATTGGCGAACAGCACTTTGACTCCTGACTCTCCGAGGTCTAATGTCACTACCATACCTTGACTTTGGTCCTGACGTTGGAGTGGTTCGCTCCGGGCGCAGGATCCCGACTCCCTGGAGGTGTCACCCGTGCCCGCCAACCGTTCGGCATCCGGCCTCGTCTACGCGCTGCTCTCGGCCGGGACCTTCGGTGTGAGCGGGCCGCTCGGGAAGTCTCTCCTGGAAGCCGGGTGGAGTCCCGGCGCCATGGTCGGAACCCGCATCGGGCTCGCGGCCGCCGTCATGCTCGTGCCGACCCTCGTGATCATGCGGGGCCACTGGAGCCGGCTGCGACGCGGACTGGGGATCATGGCCGGGTACGGCATGGTCGCCGTCGCCCTCTGCCAATTCTGCTACTTCAACGCCGTGGCACGCATGAGCCCCCCGGTGGCCCTCATGCTCGAGTACCTCGCCCCGATCATCATCGTGGGCTGGATGTGGCTGCGGACGCGCCGCCGTCCCGGCCTGCTGACAATCGGCGGAACCGTCGTCGCGATGTTCGGCCTCGTGCTGGTCCTCAACCTCTTCAGCGCGACTCGGGTCGACCCCGTCGGCGTCCTCTGGGGCGTCGGTGCCGCCGCGTGCCTCGCCGTGTACTTCGTGCTCTCCGCGAAGGCCGACGGCGTCCTGCCGCCGTTCGCCATGGTGGGGGGCGGGATGGTGTTCGGCGCCGCCGCCATCGGCGCCCTGGCCCTCGTCGGGGTCCTGCCCCTTTCCGCGACCTTCGGCTCGGTGCGGCTCTGGAGCACGGAAACGAGCTGGCTCGTGCCGATCCTGGGGATCACGCTCGTCGCGGCGGTCGCGGCCTATTCGCTGGGCATTGTTGCCGCGCAGCGCCTCGGCCCGAAGGTCGCGAGCTTCGTCTCGCTCACGGAGGTGCTGTTCTCGGTGCTGGCCTCGTGGCTCTTCATCGGCGACGTTCCCGCGCCGGTCCAAGCACTCGGGGGCGCGCTCATCGTGGCGGGCGTAGTGCTCGTCCGCCTCGACGAGCTGCGGGCGCCTGTTCCGGTGCCGGTCCTCGAGGAGGCGGGACCGGAGCCGCTGCCCACCCCGTCGGCCTAGCGCGCGAAGCGCGTGAGCCGGAGCGAGTTGACGACCACGAGCACCGAGCTTGCGGCCATGGCGGCGCCGCCGATCATCGGATTCAGCAGCCCGAGCGCGGCGACGGGAATTCCGACCGTGTTGTAGGCGAAGGCCCAGAACAGGTTGGTCTTGATGATGCGCAGCGTGGCCCGCGAGAGCTCGATCGCGAGGGCGACCTGCCCCAGGTCGTCCGCCATGACCGTAAGGTCGGCGGCCTCGCGAGCGACATCCGTCCCGGAGCCCATGGCGATTCCGAGGTCGGCCTGAGCGAGCGCCGCGGCGTCGTTGACACCGTCGCCCGCCATCGCGACCGTGGCGCCGGCCGCCTGGAGCCGCCGCACGGCGTCGACCTTCCCCTCCGGGCTCACCCCGGCGAAGACATCCGACGGCGGGATCCCCACTTCCGCGGCGACCCGCGCCGCCACCGCAGGGTTGTCGCCGGTGAGCAGGACGGGTCGGAGGCCGAGCGCCTTGAGGCGTTCGACGGCGGTCGCGGAGCCTGGCTTGACCGTGTCCCGCAGGCTCACCACGCCCACCGCCTTCCCATCGACGGCGACCCACACTGCCGTTGCCCCCGATTCCTCGCGGGCGCGGAACACGTCGCGCAGGGCCTCGGGAGCGTCGATGCCGTTATCTCGCAGCCAGGACGTCCGGCCGACGACGACCGTCATTCCCTCGACGCGGCCCACGACGCCGCCGCCCGGCGCCGAGCGGAAGCCGTCCACCGCTGGAAGCCTGCCCGCTGGGCCGGTCACCGCGCGGCCGGCTGCTGCCATCGCGCGGGCGAGCGGGTGCTCGCTCGCTGACTCGACAGCACCTGCGAGTCGCAGCACCGTCGTCGAGTCCCAGTGGGGGAGAGGATCGACGGCGTCGACGGCGAGGCGACCCGTCGTGACCGTTCCCGTCTTGTCGAGGACGACCGTGTCGACGGTGCGGGTGTCTTCGAGGACTTGCGGACCGCGGATGAGGATGCCGAGCTGTGCGCCCCTGCCGCTGCCGGCGAGCAGGCCGACGGGCGTCGCGAGCCCGAGCGCGCAGGGGCACGCGATGACCAGGACGGAGACGGCGGCCGTCATCGCGGCGCCGAGACCTCCACCTGCAAGGAGCCAGACTGCGAAGGTGAGCACCGCGATTCCGAGGACCACGGGAACGAAGACCCCGCTGATGCGGTCAGCGAGCCGTGCGATGGGTGCCTTCGAGGCCTGTGCCTCGGAGACGAGCCGGGCCATCGCCGCGAGGGTCGTCTCCGATCCGACGCGGGTCGCCTCGACGACGAGCCGGCCCGAGGTGTTGACGGTGGCGCCCGTGACGCGATCCCCGGGGCCGACCTCGACCGGCACCGACTCGCCGGTGAGCAGAGACGCGTCGACCGCCGAGCTTCCCTCGCGCACGATTCCGTCCGCGGCGATCTTCTCGCCCGGCCGTGCGAGGAAGAGGTCTCCGGGCACAAGTTCGTCGGCCGGAATCCGGTATTCGACGCCATCCCTGAAGAGCGACGCGTCCTTCGCGCCGAGGTCCAGCAGGACCTTCAGCGCGCTTCCCGCCCGGGCCTTCGCGCGTGCTTCGAGGAAGCGGCCCAGCAGGAGGAACGTTGCCACGACGGCCGCGACCTCGAAGTAAAGTGCTCCTTCCCCCATGCCGGGGTCTGCAGTCATCGCAGGATTGGCGAGGAGCTGTCCCAGGGAGAAGGTGTACGCCGCGATGACCCCGAGGGAGACGAGCGTGTCCATTGTCGACGAGCCGTGGCGTGCGGCGATTGCCGCCGCCCGGTGGAACGGCCAGGCCGCCCACGTCACCACGGGGAGCGCGAGGGCCGCGGCCCACCAGCCCCAGTTGGGGAACTCGAGCCCGGGCACCATGGAAATCGCGAATACCGGGACGGCGAGGACAGCGGCCACGACGAGACGCGGCAGGAGCTGAGCACCCGGGCGGTCGTCCACCTCTGAGTGCTCGCTTCGCTCATGCAGCCGGGCTGTGTAGCCGGCGGCCGCGACCCGCTCGATGAGCTGCTGATCGTCTACGCCTGCGGGAGCCAACACCCGAGCGGACTCGAGGGGGAGGTTCACCGTTGCCTGGACGCCTTCGATCGCGCCGAGCTTGCGTTCGACGCGTCGGACGCAGGATGCGCACGTCATCCCTTGGATGTCGAGTTCGACGACGCGGGCTTCATCGTAGACGGGCAAGCTTCCGATCCCCCTCTGGTGCGAGCGAGCTGTTGGCTAGGCCTGGTTGTCGACGACGAGGTACCCCGCCTCGGCAACGGCTTCGCTGATGGCCTCGTGCTTGAGCTTGCGGTCGGAGTCGATGGTCACCTCGGAGATCCCGCCCGCGTTGAGGTCCACTGAGACCCCTTCGACGCCGTCCAGCGACTCGAGTTCCTCGGTGACTGCGGCGATGCAATGGCCGCAGGTCATCCCGTCCACGTGCACGGTGGTCTTGAAATGCATCATCTCTGCTCCTCTGTCAGGGCTGGTTTCGTGTGCGGGGGTCATCGGGCCGGCCGGGCGGGCGGGGCCTCTGTCATCGGAGGAGTCTTCCGATTGCATCCGCGGCCTCCTTCACCTTCAGGTCGATCTCCTCGGAGCGGCGTTCGGGGTCGGGTTCGTTGGCCGCGCCAACGACGCAATGTCCGATGTGCTCTTCGAGGAGACCCAAGCTCACGGCGTGGAGGGCCTTCGTGACGGCCGAGACCTGGGTGAGGATGTCGATGCAGTACTTGTCGTCCTCCACCATTCGCGCAATGCCACGAACCTGCCCTTCGATGCGCCTGAGCCGGAGCAGGTATGCCGACTTGTTCGACGTGTAGCCGTGGACTGGCGCTAGGGGGTCTTGCGCGCCCAATTCCCTTTCCATGCCCCGAAGCTATACCCGGCAGGGGTATGCGTCAAGTACCCCTAGGGGGTATCAAACGACGACGGCGCACCCGTCGCCCCCGCTGTGGCAGAGCACACAGTCTCCGGATTTGCCGAGTCCAGAGGGGCCCGGTAATGTATTCCGAGTCGCCGACGGAGCGCGGAACACCGCGAGGGCCTCGGCGGCCGAACCCCTTCTCCTCTGGCCGGAACGGCAGCAATGCTTGATGTCCGGCGAGGATGAGGAAGATCAATTGCATAGCCTCGGAAGCCCGAAAGGGAATTTGAGCGAAAAGCCGTGATCTGGTAGGTTTGGAAAGTTGCTTCGGAGCGGGCCAGAGTGTTCTGGTGGGGTTCCGG
>NZ_DAIUJO010000094.1:0-1253 GCF_036848755.1 Sinomonas sp.
GAGCTCACCCAGGAGCGCCGCAAGGAGTACGTCAAGATCGTCAAGGGCAAGGGTGAGGACGCGAAGGTCTCCATCCGCAGCATCCGCCGCAAGGCCAAGGAGTCGCTCGACCGGCTCGTCAAGGATGGCGAGGTCGGCGAGGACGACGGCGCGCGTGGCGAGAAGGAGCTCGACGGGCTGACCAAGCAGCACACCGACAGCGTGGACGAGCTCGTGAAGCGCAAGGAAGCCGAGCTGCTCGAGGTCTGATGGCCGATCCTCAGTCTGAGGCCGGCGGCCCGCCCGTTGACGCCCCCGGCGCGCCAGCTTCCCGGCGGGCGCGGCGCGAGGCTGCGATCGCGCACGCTGCGGCGGCGACGACCGCGGCGGCGGCGTCCAAGACCGGCCGGAACCTTCCGGCTGCCATCGTCGTCGGCCTCGTGCTGCTCGCGGCTGTCCTCGCCGGGCTCTTCGTCTGGCCGCTCGGCTTCGTGCTCGTCGGAACTGCTGCGGGAGTCCTCGGCGCCTGGGAGGTCTTCCGGGCGCTTCAGACGCGCAGGATCAATATTCCGATCGTGCCCGTTCTGGTGGGGGCCGTCGCGATCCCGTTCTCGGCCTTCTTCGGGGGCCAGGAGGCCCAGCTGTTCGCGCTCATCGCGGCGGCAACGGCGGTCCTGCTGTGGCAGAGCCTCGAGCACGCCGAGGGAGCCGTGACAAACGTCGTCGGCGGGGTCTTCGTGCTCCTGTGGATCCCGTTCTTCGTGGGCTTCGCGGTCCTCCCGCTGCACGACACGGGGCTTGCCGCCCCGCCGCTCGGACTGTGGCCGGGGCTGACGGTGCCTCGCAGTGTCCTGCAGCTCGTCCTCACACTCCTGCTCGTCGTCGCGAACGACACCTTCGGATACATCGTCGGGGCCAGCCTCGGCAAGCACCCGATGGCCCCCAAGATCAGCCCGAAGAAGTCCTGGGAGGGCTTCGCCGGGTCTGTCGCCGGAGCCGTCGTCATCGGAGTCTTCGGAACCGTGTTCCTGCTGGGGCGCCCATGGTGGGTCGGCGTCATCCTCGCCGTGGCGATGGTCGGCGCTGCGACGGCGGGGGACCTCGCCGAGTCGATGGTCAAGCGTGAGCTCGGCATCAAGGACATGAGCAGCATCCTGCCGGGTCACGGCGGCATGATGGACCGGCTGGACTCCCTCCTGTTCGGCGTGCCCATCGCATATATCGTGTTCAGCCTCCTGCCGTCCGCCTAGACGGCAGGATCAGAACGGCAGGAT
>NZ_DAIUJO010000094.1:1353-14547 GCF_036848755.1 Sinomonas sp.
CCTCGTTCGTCAGCTGCTCGCCCGCGGGCCCCGTTCTAGCAGCGGGTCCATCCGGAAGGGTATGAGCTCACCCATCGCCAGGGCGGTGTCGGTGCGATCGACGCCCTCGATGGCGAGGATCTTCCCGTGGATCCTGAAGAGGTCCTCAGCGTCGACGGCCACGACCCGCAAGAGGAGGTCGGCCGTGCCCGTGAGGCCGTGACCCTCGAGGACCTCGGGAATGCGCGCGATCTCGTCCGTGATCTCGGCGAGCTGCCGTTGCTGCACGTGGACGGTGATGAACGCGAGGAGTGGGTAGCCCAGGGCCGTGGGATTGATCCGACGGTCGAACGGGAGGAAGGCGTGCTGCTCGAGGCGTGCGAGGCGTGCCTGAACAGTATTCCGTGACAGGCCGAGCTCCTGGGCGAGGGCGACGACGGTCCGGCGCGGGTCCTCGGCGAGCGCCCGCAGGATGCGCGCGTCGGTGGCGTCCACGGAGTGCATGCTGCGCAGATTAGCACGGTGTCTGAACCCCAGAAAGGGCACGATGCTCAATTTGGAGTCGATTGGTTGTACGCCTTGCGTGATGTGAGTATCGTCACATTAACCGGGGGCCTACAGGCCTCCCGCGAGCGAAAAGGATGCAGATCAAGTGTCCACATACCAGATGACTGCCGGCCACGGTGGGTCACCCATCCAGCTACTTTCACCCGACGGCGTTCGCCACCCGCACGAGCGCTACGATCGCTTCCTGGCTGACGTAGACGGTCGCCTTGACGGCGTCGACCGCGATGCTCTGCTTGTCTCGCTGTACGAGGACATGGTCGTGGCCCGCCGTATCGATGCGGAGGGGACCGCTCTCCAGCGCCAGGGCGAACTCGGCCTGTGGCCTCCGTTTGTCGGCCAGGAAGCCGCGCAGATCGGATCGGCCCACGCGATCGGCCACGACGACTTCATCTTCCCGAGCTACCGGGAGATTGGGGTTGCCTATGCCCGTGGGGCCGAGCTCCCCGACCTCGTTCGGCAATGGCGCGGCAACGCGCACTCGGGCTGGGATCCGTTCTCGCTGAACATGGCGCCTTCCCAGGTTGTCATCGGCGCACAGACGCTCCATGCCGTCGGCTACGCGATGGGGGTCCTGTTCGACGGCGCCGAAACGGCCGTCATCACCTACTTCGGGGACGGCGCGACGAGCCAGGGCGACGTCAACGAGTCGATGGTCTTTGCCGCAAGCTTCCAGGCGCCCGTCGTCTTCTTCTGCCAGAACAATCAGTGGGCCATCTCCGAACCGGTCGGAATCCAGGCCCACGTGCCCATCGCGCGCCGTGCGCCCGGCTTCGGCATCTCGAGCGTCCGGGTCGACGGCAATGACGTCCTCGCGTGCCTCGCTGCAACCCGCGAGGCCCTCGAAAGGGCGCGCTCGGGCAACGGCCCCTCCTACATCGAGGCGGTCACCTACCGTATGGGGCCGCATACGACGGCGGACGATCCCACCCGCTATCGGGACGCCAACGAACTCGAGGACTGGAAGGAAAAGGACCCCATCGCCCGGTTCGAGGCATATCTGGGCTCGATCGGCACCCTCGACGACGCCCTCCGCGCGAGGGTAGCCGAGAAGGCCGACTCCGTGGCCGCAGCCCTGCGAGAGGCGACGATCCATATGCCGGACCCCGAACCCGAGTCTCTCTTCGAGCACGTGTACGCGGGCCCACAATCCGTCCTGGAACGCCAGCGGGACCACTTCGAGCGCTATCGCGCAGGGATCGAGGCCGGCATGGGGGCCGGCTCGCTCACGAGTTCAGAGGGAGGCCGTTGATGTCGGAGATGACGTTTGCGAAGGCGCTCAACGCGGGCCTTCGCCAGGCGATGGAGCGGGACAGCAAGGTCGTCCTCATGGGCGAGGACATCGGCAAGCTCGGCGGCGTCTTCCGCGTCACTGACGGGCTGCAGAAGGACTTCGGCGCCCACCGGGTGATCGACACGCCCCTTGCGGAGTCCGGAATCATGGGGACCGCCATCGGGATGGCCTACCGGGGCTATCGACCGGTTGTCGAGATCCAGTTCGATGGCTTCGTGTACCCCGCCTTCGACCAGATCGTCTCGCAGGTGGCCAAGCTGCACTTCCGAAGCCTCGGGCGCGTCAAGGTTCCCTTGACGATCCGCATCCCCTTCGGAGGTGGGATCGGCTCGCCCGAACATCATTCCGAGTCTCCCGAAGCGTATTTCGTGCACACCGCGGGGCTCCGGGTCGTTGCCGTCTCGAACCCCCAGGACGCGTACACGATGATCCAGCAGGCGATCGCGTGCGACGATCCGGTGGTCTTCTTCGAGCCGAAACGGCGATACCACGACAAGGGCGAAGTCGACGAGACCCTCGGCCTTGAAGGGCCCGGCGGCCTCACTTTGAGCTCGGCCAGGGTGCTTGCCGAAGGCTCGGACGTGACGCTCGTGGGCTATGGGCCGCTCGCCAAGACGTGCCTCGACGCCGCGATGGTGGCCGCGGACGAAGGAATCTCGGTCGAGGCCATCGACCTCCGTTCCCTCTCGCCCATCGACTACGCGACGCTCGAAGCGTCGGTCCGCAAGACCGGCCGCCTCGTCATCGCCCACGAGGCCTCCCAGACCGCCGGGCTCGGCGCCGAGATCGCAGCGAGCATCACGGAACGCTGCTTCTACTTCCTCGAGCACGCCCCGGTTCGCGTCACGGGATTCGACGTTCCGTACCCCCACTCGAAGCTCGAGTTCTACCACCTCCCCGACCTCGACAGGATCCTCGACGGGGTCGACCGGGCGATGGGACGGCCGAACTCCCTCAGCGGAACCGAGGAGGGAGAATGAGCTCGGTGACGAGCGACCCGGCTGCCGCGGGCACGTCTGCAGGTGCTGATCAGGGGCAGACCCGCCAGTTCCGGCTACCTGATCTGGGTGAGGGCCTGACCGAGTCCGAGATCGTCTCGTGGCGCGTCAGCGTCGGCGATGCCGTCCAGCTCAACCAGGTGATCGGCGAGGTCGAGACGGCCAAGGCCGTGGTCGAGCTCCCGAGTCCCTTTGCCGGCCGCGTCACCGCCCTGCTCGCTGAGCCTGGCCAGGTTGTGGCCGTCGGCGCGCCGATCGCGGAGTTCGAGGTTTCGGTGGCGCCGTCTGCCGGGTCGGCGATACGTTCCCCCAGCGCCCCCAGCGCCCCCAGCGCCCCCACGCAGCCAGCCGGCGCGGCCAAGCGCCAACCCAACCTCGTGGGCTATGGGGCGATGCCCGAAGCAACCGGGCGCCCGGTCCGCAAGGCGCGGAGCTGGGCAACTGCCCAAGGGCTGAGGCCCGCCGCCGGCACAAGCCCCAGCCCCGTTCACAGCCGCGCCGAGGCGGCCCCGAGCGCTGAGGCCGTCCCTTCGCCAACTGCCGAGGCGCGCGCCGAGCGCCCTCGGTCAACCCCTCCCGTGCGGAAGCTCGCGAAGGATCTCGGTGTGGATCTCGCCGTCGTCCGGGGAACCGGGCCCCACGGGCTCGTGACACGGGACGACGTGCTCGCCGAGGTAGGGACCGCCGGGCCAGGGCGCGAGACAGCACTGCCTGGTCCCGCAGCGACGATCGGGCGCGAGACGCGCATCCCGATCCAAGGCGTCCGTAAGCAGACCGCTGCGGCCATGGTCGCGAGCGCCTTCACCGCACCGCACGCTAGCGAGTTCCTCACGATCGACGTCACGGCGACGATGGAGCTGCTGGCCAAGCTCAAGGCATCGAAGGCATTCGCCGACGTGCGGCTCACACCGATGACGCTCGCCGCGAAGGCGGTCCTCGTCGCGCTGGGCCGGCACCCATCGCTCAACGCGAAGTGGGACGAGAAGGCCCAGGAAATCGTCCAATACCGCTACGTGAACCTTGGCTTCGCGGCGGCGACACCGCGGGGGCTCCTCGTACCGAACGTCAAGGATGCCGAGGCGCTCGATCTGCACCAACTCGCTGATGGGATCGCGACCCTCGTCGAATCTGCCCGTGAGGGGCGCATCGGGCCGAGCGATCTCACCGGGGGAACGTTCACCATTACGAACATTGGCGTCTTCGGGGTGGATGCCGGAACCCCGATCCTCAACCCGGGAGAGGCGGCCATCCTCGCCCTGGGCCAGGTCCGACGGATGCCCTGGGAACACCACGGGGAGATCGCCCTGCGCGACGTGCTCACGCTCTCGCTCTCGTTCGATCATCGGCTCGTCGATGGGGAGCAGGCGTCCCGGTTCCTCGCGGACGTCGGCGCGATCCTCGCAGACCCCGGCATGATCATGACGATGGTCTGAGATGGTCTGAGATGGTCTGAATCGGGGTTCAGGACGGGGAGGCCAGCTGAGGCGCAGTGAGGGCGGCGAGCGCCATCGACTCGAGAAGCCGGCGGGCGGGGGTAGGGGGAACCCTGCCCCCGCCGTCGCGTCGCGCGCGCCCTACTGAGTGGGGCGTCGAGTTGATGAGGCCGAACACGGCCTGCGCGCGGAGCCTCAGCTCGGCCTGTGAGGCCTCGGGCTGAAGCCGGCGCAGTGTCTGCACCCACACGTCGACGTACTCGAGCTGGAGGGATCGCACAGCGTTCTGGTCATCGGGGGAGAGGCTCGTGAAGTCCCGGTCCTGGACACGGATGACATCAGGTTTGGCCAGGGCGAAATCGACGTGGAAGGCCACGAGCGCGCGGAGGGAGGCTTCGGCGTCGTCGGTCTCGCCGCCCGCCGCACCGCGCCCACCGGCCAGAAGCTCCTCGCTCACCCCCACCAGCAGTGCGCCGAGCACCGCCTGCTTGCCGGCGAAATGGCGGTAGATGGCGGGTCCGCTCACGCCGACTGCCGCGCCCAGGTCATCGAGGGAGACCCCTGCGAACCCTTGGGCGGCGAACAGGCCGGCCGCAGCGTCGAGGAGCGCCTGACGCCGGACGGCCTTCGCCTCGCTGCGGGGGCTCGCGGTCTCGTTCACTCGGTCTCCGGAAGGGGTGGTGGACATCACAGTTAATCCAGACTAACTTGGATTTCAGTTAATAGTCACTAACCCAGTGCCCCTCTCATTACCGGCCGGAGGTCCGATGGAGACCCTGCTCAGCCGCATCGATCCGGCGAGCGCCGACTTCGCCCAGAACGACGCCGCGCAGCGTGCGCTCGCAGCGGAGCTCGCGGGAAGACTTGCCGCCACGGCGCTCGGCAGGCCGCCCCGCTCGAGGGAACGGCATGTCGCCCGGGGAAAGCTGCTCCCTCGCGAGCGCATTGACGTCCTCCTCGACGACGGTTCACCCTTCCTGGAGATCGGGCCGCTTGCCGCCAACGGGATGTACGGGGACGAGAGCCCGGGGGCCGGGGTGATCGCAGGGATCGGGCTCGTTCACGGACGGCAAGTCCTGGTGATCTCGAACGATGCGACCGTCAAGGGCGGCACGTACTACCCCATGACGGTCAAGAAGCACCTGCGGGCGCAAGAGATCGCGCTCGAGAACAGGCTGCCGTGCATCTACCTTGTCGACTCGGGGGGTGCGTTCCTCCCACGCCAGGACGAGGTGTTCCCGGACCGCGAGCACTTCGGGCGGATCTTCTACAACCAGGCGCGCATGTCCGCGGCGAAGATCCCGCAGATCGCCGCCGTCCTCGGCTCCTGCACCGCTGGCGGCGCCTACGTCCCAGCGATGAGCGACGAGACGGTCATCGTGCGGAACCAGGGCACGATCTTCCTCGGCGGACCTCCGCTCGTGAAGGCCGCCATCGGTGAGATCGTCACCGCAGAGGATCTGGGGGGCGGCGACGTTCACGCGAAGATCTCCGGCGTGGCCGACCACCTGGCGGAGAACGACGAGCACGCCCTCGACATCGTCCGCGGCATTGTGGCGACCCTCCCGCCGCCGTCGACTCCTCCTTGGGAAGTCGCCCCCGCCGTCGAACCCAAAGCCGACCCTCATGAGCTCTACGGCTGCGTGCCCACCGACGTCAACGCGCGGTACGACGTGCACGAGGTGATTGCCCGGATCGTCGACGGGAGCGACTTCCACGAGTTCAAGAAGGAGTACGGGCAGACCCTCGTCACGGGATTCGCCCGAATCCACGGTCATCCCGTCGGCATCGTGGCGAACAATGGCGTCCTCTTCTCCGAATCCGCGGTCAAGGGCGCGCACTTCATCGAACTGTGCGACCAGCGAGCCATTCCGCTCGTCTTCCTGCAGAACATCTCCGGGTTCATGGTCGGCCGGGACTACGAGCACGGCGGAATCGCCAAGCACGGCGCGAAGATGGTCACAGCCGTCGCGACGACGCGGGTTCCCAAGCTCACTGTGGTGATCGGCGGGTCGTTCGGCGCGGGGAATTACTCCATGTGCGGGCGCGCCTACTCGCCCCGCTTCCTTTGGATGTGGCCGGCGAGCCGGATCTCCGTGATGGGCGGCAATCAGGCCGCGAGTGTCCTCGCGACGGTCAAGAGGGAACAGCTCGAGGCCAGGGGAGAGGAATGGCCGGTCGAGGACGAGGAGGCCTTCAAGGCTCCCATCAAGGCCCAATACGAGGCCCAGGGCAGCCCCTACTATTCGACCGCCAGGCTCTGGGACGACGGGATCATCGACCCTGCGGACACGCGGCGTGTGCTCGGCATGGCGCTCGACGTCGTCGCCCAGGCGCCGCTGCCCGCTACCTCCTTCGGCGTCTTCAGGATGTGATGCATGTTCAAGAAGGTCCTCGTAGCCAACCGCGGCGAAATCGCGTGCCGGGTGTTCCGCACCCTGCGCCGGCTCGGCATTCCCTCCGTCGCCGTCTACAGCGACGCCGACAGCCGGGCCCGCCACGTCCGTGAAGCGGACGAGTCCGTTCGCATCGGGCCGGCCCCCGCCGTGCAGAGCTACCTCAATATCCGAGCCCTCGTGGACGCGTGTCTCGCGTCGGGCGTCGACGCCGTGCATCCGGGCTACGGATTCCTGAGCGAGAACGAGGCCTTCGCCAGGGCCCTTGGCGAGTCCGGGATCACGTTCGTAGGCCCAGGGGTCGAGGCGCTCTCGGTCATGGGGGACAAGATCCGGGCGAAGAACCACGTGGCAGGCTTCGGGGTGCCGATTGTTCCCGGCGTCGCCCGTCCGGGCCTTACCGACGCCGAACTCGTCGCCGCGGCCGACGACGTGGGCTTCCCGCTGCTCATCAAGCCCTCCGCCGGGGGCGGCGGCAAGGGCATGCACATCGTCGACTCGGTCGACGAGCTGCCAGGGGCGCTCGCGACCGCCCGACGGGTCGCGGCTTCAGCCTTCGGCGACGACACGCTCTTCCTCGAAAGGCTCATTCGGGCACCCCGCCACATTGAGGTCCAGGTCCTCGCCGACCAGCACGGGACCACCATCCACCTCGGCGAGCGCGAGTGCTCCCTGCAGAGACGCCACCAGAAGGTCATCGAGGAGGCGCCGTCGCCTTTGCTGGACGCGGAGACACGGGAGCGGATCGGCCGGTCGGCATGCGACGCCGCCCGCAGTGTCGGGTACACCGGCGCTGGCACTGTCGAGTTCCTCGTGAGCGACGAGGCACCGGACCAGTTCTTCTTCATGGAGATGAACACCCGGCTCCAGGTCGAACACCCGGTCACAGAGCTGGTCACGGGCGTGGACCTCGTCGAGCAGCAGCTCCGCGTCGCGGCGGGGGAACCCCTTGCACTGGCCCAGGAGGACATCCGCCTCGACGGCCACGCCGTCGAGGCGCGCGTCTACGCCGAGGCGCTCGTCGAGACCGGCGGCGGGAGGCGCGAGTTCCTCCCGGCAACCGGAACTGTCGAGTTTCTGCGAGAGCCCGCGGGGAGCGGAATCCGGGTCGACAGCTGCCTCGTGGAAGGCCTCGAAGTCGGCGCCGACTACGATCCCATGCTCGCCAAGGCGATCGTGTGGGGACGCGATCGAAGCGAGGCGCTGGCCGGACTCGCCGCCGCACTCGCCGACTACACGGTTCTCGGCGTCGCGACCAATATCGAGTACCTCCGGCTGCTCCTCGAAGACCCCGACGTGCGGGCCGGCAGACTCGACACGACCCTGATCGAGAGACGGCTCGAGCATCTCGAGTTCCGCCGGTCCGGAGAGGCCGAGATCACCGCCGCCGCGCTCCTCGCGGAGTACGCACGCGAGCGGGAGCACGGCACCGGAGCCTGGTGCCGGGACGGGTGGCGCGCGGGCGCTTCGGCTGCGCGGCGCATCACGCTCGGGACCCCCGACGGCGGAATCGCCACCGTGCGCGTCTCGGGGCCGGACGCTGATCACGCCTCGGGCACGGGCACCTCGACCGTGGTCGTCGACGCGGGGAGCGAGCGCAAGGCGAGCTACGCCGTCGTCGGCCGCTCGTTGCAGCTCAGCCTCGACGGCGAGCCGCACCACTACTCGTGGGCGATGTCGCAGGGAGCCGGGGACCGAACAGTGTTCCTGGGCGACGGCGGGTGGACGGTCGCGCTTCCCGTGCTGGACCGCGCCCAGCGCCTCGAGCGGGTCCTCGCGGGGATTCGCCGCCACGAGGGGGAGGCGTCGCCCGAAGTGCGCGCTCCCATGCCGGGCACGGTTGTCTCGGTCGCCGTGGCCCCAGGACAGAGCGTCGAGGCGGGCCAACCGCTCTTGAGCGTCGAGGCCATGAAGATGGAGCACCAACTCGTCGCCGGGGTGGCCGGAACCGTCCAGCTCCACGTTGCCGTCGGCGGGCTCGTCAAGGCCGATCAGATTGTTGCCACCGTCAATCCCGCACCTGAACCACAAGCCTGAGGAGCTGTCCATGGTCGATTTCCAGCTCGATGACGAATACCGGGAGCTCAGCGAGACCGTCCGCGAGTTCGCGGACGAGGTCGTCGCGCCCGTCTCGCAACGCCACGACGAGGAGCACAGCTTCCCCTACGAGGTCGTCGCCCAGATGGGAGAGCTCGGCCTGTTCGGTCTTCCGTTCCCCGAGCAGTACGGCGGGATGGGCGGCGACTACTTCGCCCTCGCCCTTGCCCTCGAGCAGCTGGGCCGGGTCGACCAGTCGGTCGCAATCACGCTCGAGGCCGGCGTTTCGCTCGGCGCGATGCCCGTCTTCCGCTTCGGTACCGAGAAGCAGAAGGAGACCTGGCTGCCGGAGCTCGCTGCCGGTCGCGCGCTCGCGGGCTTCGGGCTCACGGAACCCGAGGCTGGCTCGGATGCCGGCGGGACCAAGACGTCCGCGCGCCTCGACGACGGCCCTGACGGTCGCGAGTGGGTGATCAACGGCGCGAAGGAGTTCATCACCAACTCCGGAACCGACATCACGAGATTCGTCACCGTGACCGCGGTGACCGGCACCGAGCAGCGGGCCGACGGGACCACCCGCAAGGAGATCTCGACGATCATCGTGCCCTCCGGCACGCCGGGGTTCCGAGCGGAGCGGGCCTACAACAAGGTCGGCTGGAACGCCTCGGACACCCACCCGCTCTCGTTCAAGGACGCGCGGGTGCCGGAGGAGAATCTGCTCGGCGAGCGGGGCCGCGGATACGCGAACTTCCTCTCGATCCTCGACGAGGGCCGCATCGCGATCGCCGCGCTCGCCACGGGAGCAGCCCAAGGCTGCGTGGACCTCTCGGTCAAGTATGCGAAGGAGCGGAGTGCCTTCGGAACCGCCATCGGCAAGTATCAGGCGATCCAGTTCAAGATCGCCCGCATGAAGGCCCGCGCGCACACCGCGCGACTCGCGTACTACGACGCTGCTGCCCGGATGCTCGCTGGCAAGCCATTCAAAACCGAGGCCGCGATTGCGAAGATGGTTGCCGGAGAGGCCGCGATGGACAACGCCCGCGACGCAACCCAGGTGTTCGGCGGCTACGGCTTCATCAACGAGTTCACGGTGGCGCGCCATTACCGGGATTCGAAGATCCTCGAAGTCGGGGAGGGAACCACCGAGGTCCAGCTCATGCTGATCGCGCGCGAGCTGGGGCTGTAGCTTGGGTGCCAGAGCGTAGGGCAGCGTCAACGTCAATCCTTGAGGAGGGGCTGTGATCGACAAAGTGGTGGCCACGGTCGAGGAGGCCGTGGCGGACATCCGCGACGGGGCTTCTCTCGCGGTCGGAGGCTTCGGGCTGTGCGGGATCCCCGTCGGGCTCATCGACGCGTTGTTTCGTCAGGGGACGAAGGACCTGGAGACGATCAGCAACAACTGCGGCGTCGACGACTGGGGACTCGGCGTCCTCCTCTCCGCCGGTCGGATCCGACGCACAGTGAGCTCCTACGTGGGCGAGAACAAGGAGTTCGCGCGGCAGTTCCTTGCAGGGGAGCTGGAGGTCGTCCTCACGCCGCAGGGGACTTTGGCCGAGAAGCTGCGGGCAGGGGGCGCGGGTATCCCCGCCTTCTACACCTCGGCCGGCGTCGGAACGCAGGTGGCCCAAGGCGGGCTCCCGCAGAAGTACGACGCCGGAGGGAACGTCGAGAAGGCTTCCTCGCCCAAGGAGGTCCGCACCTTCCACGGGGCGGAGTACGTGCTCGAAGAGTCGTTGACGCCCGACTTCGGCCTCGTCCACGCCCTCAAGGGGGACCGGCATGGAAACCTCGTGTTCCACGAGACGGCCATGAACTTCAACCCGCTCTGCGCCATGGCAGGCAAGGTCACGATCGCCGAAGTCGAGGAGCTCGTCGAGCCGGGTGAGCTCGACCCCGAGCACATCCATACGCCCGGAATCTTCGTTCAGCGCGTTGTGCACGTTCCGTCCGATAGTCCCTTGGGCGAGAAGAGGATCGAGAAGAGGACCATTGCAGCCGGCGCTGGCCCGACGAGCGCTGGGTCTACGAGAGGGGAGGCTTCCTGATGCCCTGGTCACGGAACGAGTTGGCTGCCCGAGTGGCGCGCGAGCTCGAGAACGGTCAGTACGTCAATCTCGGCATCGGCATGCCGACCCTCATCCCGAACTACATCCCCGACGGGATCGAGGTGGTGCTCCACTCCGAGAACGGGATCCTCGGAACTGGTCCTTACCCCACTGAGGATCAGATCGACCCCGACCTCATCAACGCCGGCAAGGAGACCGTGACCGTCAAGAAAGGCGCGGCGTTCTTCGATTCGGCGACATCCTTCGGAATGGTCCGTGGCGGGCACGTGGATGTCGCCGTTCTGGGCGCGATGGAGGTTTCGCAGAGCGGCGATCTCGCGAACTGGATGATCCCGGGAAAGATGGTCAAGGGCATGGGCGGCGCCATGGACCTCGTCTTCGGCGCCAAGAAGCTCATCGTGATGATGGATCACACCGACAAGAGCGGCAAGCCGAAGATCCTCCGCGAGTGCACGCTCCCGCTCACGGGAACCGGCTGCGTGGACCGCATCATCACGGACCTCGGCGTGATCGACGTCGTCCGGGATGGCGAACGATCGGTTCTGGTGCTCCGGGAGCTCGCCCCGGGGGTGACCGAGGACGAGGTCGCTGCCAAGACCGACGCTGAGCTCGACGTGGAGATCCACGACAATGAGCCCTGAAGACAAAGGCGAGCCGTCGAACGGGGACCAGCCGCGCGTCGTCGAGCAGCGGGGGCTGTACTACGACGAGATCGAGGAAGGGGTCGTCTACGCGCACCGACCGGGCCGGACGGTGACGGAGGCAGACAATGTATTCTTCACGGCGTTGACGATGAACACGCAGGCGCTCCATCTCGACGCGGCCTGGAGCGCGGGGCAGCCTTTCGGGCAGCGGCTCGTCAATTCGATGTTCACCTTGGCGACGGTCGTCGGGCAGTCGGTCGCCCAGCTCACCCAGGGGACGATTGTCGCGCAGCTCGGCCTCACCGACGTCTCGTTTCCGCACCCCCTCTTCCACGGCGATACGCTCTACACGGAAACCGTCGTCATCGAGAAGCGGCTGTCATCGTCCCGTCCCGGGCAAGGGATTGTGACCATGGAGCACACGGGTCGCAATCAGGACGGCGTCGTCGTCGCCCGTGCCAAGCGCACGTGCCTCATGTGGACCAAGGATGCCCATCGATGACTTTCGCCGCACGACCTTTCATCATGGGACCAGCACTATTGTTCTGCCCAGCCGACCGCCCCGAGCGCTTCGCCAAGGCAGCCGACCGGGCTGATGCTGTCATCCTCGACCTGGAAGATGCCGTTGCTCCGGAGGCGAAGCGGGGCGCGCGCGAGAATCTGGCCGCCAACCCCCTCGATCCCGCACGGACCCTCGTGCGCCTCAACGCGGCGTCCACGGCCGACTTCGAGGCTGACCTCGCGGCTCTGGCGAAGACGCCATACCGCACGGTCATGCTGGCCAAGGCCGAAGGCGTCGAGCAGGTGCGCGAGCTCGCCGGTTTCGAGGTCATCGCGCTGTGCGAGACCGCGCTTGGCGTCCTCAATGCCCCGGCCATGGCTGCCGAGCCCAACGTCGTCGGCCTCATGTGGGGCGCAGAGGACCTCGTCGCCTCGCTGGGCGGTACCTCGAGCAGGAAGGACGACGGCGCCTACCGCGCCATCGCTCAGCACGCCCGCTCAACTATCCTGCTTTCCGCCGGTGCCTTCCGAAAGGCAGCCATCGACGCTGTCTACACCGCGATCCCCGATCTTTCCGGGCTCGCCGCTGAGTCCGACGACGCCGCCGCTTCCGGATTCGCCGCCAAAGCCTGCATTCACCCCAGCCAAGTAACGGCAGTGCGGCGGGCCTACGTACCGACCGACGAGGCCATAGCTGCTGCGCGCGATCTCCTCGCTGCAGCCGACGCCGCGGGGACCGGAGTCTTTCAGCATCAGGGGCGGATGATCGACGGGCCGATCCTGCGCCACGCCGAAGCTGTGCTGAGGCGCGCGGGAGTCTAGCGACCGCGGCTCTTCCCCTTATGTTTCGAGACCCCCTTAGGTTTCGAGACCGCCTTAGGTTTCGAGACCGCCTTACCTTCTGAGGCTTCCTCAGAACGGCGGTGGTGCACCTTGACCGGGCGGCCGGATGAGTCGTTCGCACCGGATGGCGGGTCCCTCTGGTGCATTCTCTGGTGCGTCTGGAATGGGGACCGGTGCGTCTGGGACGGGCGCCGGTGCGTCTGGGACGGACACCCGGCTGCGGCTCGGCGCCCAACCCCATCACCCCCGTCCCCTCGAGGAATCCGGTTCCTCCAAGCTCTGACCCGAGCCTACGCAGGGGGCCCGACAATCTAAGGCGGCCCGAGCCGAGGGGGGGCGAGAGCTGGGCTGGATCCCACGGGTAGCGCCCGGGCAGGCGGTGCGGGGGGTCAGCAGCCTTCGCCGCGGGGGTTGGCGTTGCAGTCGTCGGCGTAGAGGC
>NZ_DAIUJO010000095.1:0-4902 GCF_036848755.1 Sinomonas sp.
CGGGCCTCAGCGCCCAGAACACCCCCGCTCCCGCGATGGCAGCGGCGCCGCGCGCCCTCGCCCTCGGATCCTTCTCGCTCACCGCTGCGGCTGCGCGCCCCCTGTCCGTCTGGACGTTCGCCGTGGCGTTCCTTGCCCTGGCTGCCCTCGCCTTCGGCTCCCTGCGGCGGAAGCCGGGCGCCGAGGCAGCCCAGATCCAGCGCCGCTGGGCGAGCCTGCTCGTGCCTGTCCACCCCATGGCCGCCCCACCGGGGCGGGCAGTGGTCGACGTCGCCGACTTCCCCACCTTGGTCAAGCTCGCCGAACGCTACGGCCTGCTCGTGCTGCACTGGTCCCGCAGCGGCGTAGAGACCTTCCTCGTCCACGACGAGAACGTCACCTATCGGTACCGCACCGGCGACACAGCGAATTCTGGGCCCGGCTACCTCAGAAATGGACTGCCGGAAACTATCGTGAACCCGTGAAGACGCACCCGGAGGAGAAGACGCTCCGCGACCAGGTCCGCGGCATCCTCCGCGAGACGATGGAATGGCCCGCGTTGCCCGAAGAGCACAGAGACCGGTTGAACCGCCTCATGCTCGAGCACCCCGATCACCCAGAGACGGTGCTGGTCGAGCACCTCCATGCCCTCCGTCGGGAGGACCCCGAACAGGAGCTGCTGGCGGGCTGAGGGCAGACCGCTTGCCCAACGGTCTCCTCAACAGGTCCAGCTGCCTCGCGGTCTGCGCCCGGGGCACGCCCTCCCAGCAGATAGAGCGGCCGGAGCTGATAGCCGCTATCGTCGCCTACCGCCGCTGCGTGGCCAGCTCGTCGCGCTGGCCCAAACCTTTGTGGAGGCCAGCTTCGAGCGCGCAGAATTGGTGCATGACTGAAGGTGGCGAGCGTATCTACCTACGCCCCAGCAAGCCGGTCGAGGAAATGACGGACGAAGAACTGGACGAGTTTGTCGAACCGCTCATCAATTGGGTGCGCGGACTCAAGGCCGACGACGCCCCGCCCCAGGCTGGCGGTCCGGACACCGAGGGCACAGGAGGCTCGTAGGCGTCTGGGGTCCTTCCCTATAGTGTTATGGCCTTGACCTGCCCGGAAGGCGATTAATGCCCGGGACAATTCTTCTGCGGCAGCGCGCTATGCCGAGTCGGTGTCGATGCCGTGGAGAATGTGCAGTCAGCGACCGGGGCGGACACGACGAAGGCCCCTGCTTCCTTGCGATTGCTGGGAAGCAGGGGCCTTCGTGCTGGGCGGTGGTGGAGGGATTTGAACCCCCGTTGGCTTTTACACCAAACATCATTTCGAGTGATGCACCTTCGGCCGCTCGGACACACCACCAGCAGGCATCTACTCTACCGGGATGCCCGCCGCACTCCAAACCGGCGTCTTGGGGCGGGCATGATTGGCGTCGTCGCTCGTGGGTAAACCTGGCCCTCGGGGGTAATACGGCCCCCGAGGGAGCTCACCACGCTTGCCGGAGGAGGAGCCATGGAACCAGATCAACAGCCAGCGGCCCAAGCCCCGCCTGTCGACGTCGTCGTCTTCGCGCCGACCCCGACGCTCACGGTGACGATCGAGGAGGTCGAGGGCTCGCCGGACATCCACCTGCATGCGGGCGGACAAGGGGTTTGGCAGGCTCGGATGGCCAAGCTCCTGGGCAGCAGCGTTGAATACTGCGCGCTGCTCTCGGGTGAGACCGGGGGAGTGATCGGCCACCTGCTCGAGGACGAGGGTCTTCGCGTGAGGTCTGTCGCCGGCCACGCGGCCAGCAGCGCTTACGTCCACGACAGGCGCGCGGGCCGCCGGGACGAGATCGCTGCGGCCCCGGGAGACCGCCTCTCACGCCACGAGCTCGACGAACTGCACGCACTCGTGCTTCGAGAAGGACTCCTCGCCAAGACTGCGATCCTGAGCGGCGCGCCGCGCGACGACGCCGTGCCCGTGGACATGTACCGCCGGCTCGCAGCAGACCTCCGCTCCGGTGGTTGCCGCGTCATCGCCGATCTCTCGGGGGACCGGCTCGAGGCCGCGATCTCCGGCGGTCTCGCCCTCGTGAAGGTGGCCGACAACGAGCTGATCGCAAGTGGAAGAGCGGAGAGCGACGATCCCGACGAACTGGTCCAGGGCATGCGCTCCATGGCCGCTGACGGTGCAGCAGCTGTCGTGCTCACGAGGGGTGCACTTCCCGCGCTGCTGCTGGACGGAGACGACGTCTCGGAAATCAGAGTCCCCGAGCTCCAAGTCGTCGACGAGCACGGCGCCGGAGATTCGATGACAGGCGCGATCGCGGCAGCACTTGCTGCCGGAGACAGTCTCCAGACTGCCGTCGTCCTCGGCGCGTCCGCAGGCGCCAACAACGTCACCCGGCATGGTCTGGGCAGCGGCGATGCCGACGGTATCCGCCGGCTCGCTGCACTCATCCAGGTCGTGCCCTTCGAGGAGGGGACACAGACTGGCCCGGTTGAGCAGGCCAGCCCCGAGGATCTGGCACGGAAGGCGAGGGTCCAATGACTCAGGCGAACGCGGCGCCCACGGTGCTCGTCACGAACGACGACGGCATCCACTCGCCAGGGCTCCACACTCTCGCCGCCCACGCTCGCGATCACGGCTTCGACGTCATCGTCGCGGCCCCAGCCCGTGAGGCGAGCGGCAGCAGCGCCTCGATCACGGCGGTCGAGGACGAAGGACGGATCCGGATCGAGCGACGTGAGATCCCCGGACTGCCCGGCGTCGAGGCATTCGCCGTGCACGGCACGC
The DNA here is from genome assembly GCF_036848755.1 of Sinomonas sp. Taxonomy (NCBI): domain Bacteria; kingdom Bacillati; phylum Actinomycetota; class Actinomycetes; order Micrococcales; family Micrococcaceae; genus Sinomonas; species Sinomonas sp. The sequence goes on from NZ_DAIUJO010000095.1 coordinate 2,749, forward strand.
CGGGGTTCATCTCGATGATCGCGTCCCACGGAGCCTTCGGCCCCGTCCCCGGGATAGTCCTCTCGGGGGTCAACCGCGGAGCCAACGTCGGAAGCGTCATTCTGCACTCGGGAACGGTCGGTGCCGCGCTCACGGCCGGATCGAACGGGGCACGGGCGCTCGCCGTCTCACTCGACACGGGCATCAACCCCGAACACTTCGAGTGGGCAGTTGCCGCCGAGGCCGCCATGGGGCTTATGGATTTCCTGTTGGAGCACCCGGTCGGCACCGTGCTGAACCTCAACGTGCCGAATCGCCCGGGGACTCCCTTCTACCGCGAGGCGTCCCTTGCGTCCTTCGGCATCGTTCAGACTGTCCTGGCCGAGCGCGGTCAGCAGCATGTTCGGCTGTCGATCTCTGATACGGAGGAAGTCGCAGAGGAGGGAACGGACTTTGCGCTACTCGCCGAGGGGTTCGCACCGGTCACCGCGCTTCAGGCCATCAACACGGCGGCCCTCAGAGGCGCACTGCCCGACCGCGCAACCCGCGGGGAGAGCCGCGGGGGCGCCGGGGAGGACGAGCGAGAACCGGCTGGCCAGGGCTAGTGGGCGGGCGCCTTGGCATAGGCCGTGTGCGTCCACAGATGCATGAGAGCGTACGCGCGGTAGGGGCTCCAACCTGCTGCGCGCTCGGTCGCGTCCTTCGCCGTGATTCCGCCGAGGGCGCGCCGCAGCACGAGATCGCTAGGGGTGAAGGCGTCCCTGTCGCCGAATCGAACGGAGAGATAATCGACGGTCCATGAGCCGACTCCGGAGACCGCCAGAAGCTCACCGCGCGAGGGCATGGCGTTCGATCCGTCCTCCGACGCGCGCCACGCGTGGGCGAGTGCGAGCACGGTCCGAGCACGGGCAGACGTGAGTCCGACTGCGGCGCGGAGCTCTGCAGCGTCCGCCTCCGCGAGCGCCCCCGCCCGCGGGAAGCAGCGGAGGCCGCCCACGGCAGGGCCGCCGTAGGCCTCGACCAGACGGCCGGCGAAGGTTCTTCCCGCGGCGAGGGAGACCTGTTGACCGAGAACGGTCGTTACGGCGCTCTGGAATCTGTCAGGGGTGCCGATCACTCGGAGTTCCGGGCGCGCAGCCACGAGAGGTGCGAGCACCGGATCCGGGCTGAGGATGTCACGGACCGGCTGAAGGTCGGTGTCGAGGTCGAACCAGACTCGCACGGTGTCAGCCAGAGCTGTGAGCTCGGCGTGATCGACTCCGCCCCGCTCCTTGACTTCGGGACCGGTTTTGACTTCGAGATCAATCCCGCCGTCGTCGAAACGGAGGTTCACACGACGCGGACCCCGCGGGCCGAGAACGAGCCGGGAGTGCGTTCGCGAAGGCAGATCCGTCCGTTCCGCCGCCGGCACGGTGTGGGCCGCAAGGCTGCCCAGCACCGCACCGGTCTCGAGACCACCGACGGCGTCGAGCCGCACCCGGTAGGTGGTTCCGTCGGCAGCACCGGTTGCCTGCATCACGCCCAGACGCCTGAGGTGCCGCGGCGGTGGCTGTCGACGAGGTGGGTGTCGATCATCCCCACTGCCTCCATGAGGGCGAACATCGTGGTCGGCCCGACGAAGGAGAAGCCCTTCTTGCGGAGGGCCTTCGACAGTGCGATCGATTCGGGCGAGCTCGACGGGATCTCGGCGAGCGACCGAGGAGCGGGAGTGGACTCCGGCCGGAACGACCAGACGAAATCCACGAGCCCCCCTTCCTCCCGAAGGCCGAGCGTCGCTTGGGCATTGCGGATCGTCGCCTGGATCTTGGCACGATTCCGGATGATCCCTTCGTTGAACATGAGCCTCTCGACGTCATCGTCGGTGAACGCGGCGACGACTTCCGGATCGAACTGGGCGAACGCGTCTCGGAAAGCGGGGCGTTTCCGAAGGATCGTCGCCCACGAGAGCCCCGCTTGGAAACCCTCGAGGCTGATGCGCTCGAACAGCCCCTGCTCGTCGCGGACCGGCATACCCCACTCGGTGTCGTAGTACTCCCGCAGCAGGGCGTCAGTGCTGGCCCAAACTGGGCGAGCCAGTCCATCCTCGCCGACCACGGCTGCGCCCAGCGGAGCGGCATTCGCCGACTCGACTCTTGCTTCGCTCATCGTGCCTCAGGTTCCCTTCGTTCCAGATCG
>NZ_DAIUJO010000095.1:5002-14456 GCF_036848755.1 Sinomonas sp.
CCGGTGACGCGCAGGGTGATGTTGATCCGCCCCGTCTCGACCCCGCACCCGGCAGGAGCCGTTCCGGGGAAGACCTTGGTGATGCCGTGGAACGCAAGGCGGGACGGGCCGCCGAAGACGAACAGGTCGCCCGACGCAAGGACAATGTCCTCGTAGGGCCGCCCGCGTCCTTCGGGGTTCCCGAAGCGGAACTGGCACGAGTCCCCGACTGAGAGGGAAACGACGGGTTCAGGCGAAACCTCGTCCCGGTCCTGGTGCATGCCCATGCGTGCGTCCGCGTCGTAGTAGTTCACGATTGCCGTATCAGGGGAGTACGTCTGCTTTCCACCCCGGGCCTGGCCGTACGCCTCGGCCACGGCGAGTCTGCCAAGCCGAACCATCCAATCGGGGAAAGGCAGCACGCGCCGCCCGTTCACGTCCGTGGCGGCTCGCGTGTACTTGTACGGCTGCCAATGCCAGCCGAGGCAGACACTCTTGACGGACATCTCGTGGCCTCTGACCTTCGCGGCGCGGAGGGGCACGGGGCCGGCCGACCACTCACGGAAACGCTCGGCGATCCACGACTGCTGCTCGAGGGTGAGCCACCCGGGGACATGGACTGCACCCGGCGCCAGCTCGCGCCGCGGCCGTTCGAGCAGGTCATCTCCGAAGAGGGCGCTCACGCCGCAGCCGCTTCGAGCCGGAGAAGAGCCGTTTTGGCCTCGAGCCCACCGATGTAGCCGCCGAGGCTACCGTCCGAGCGCAGCACCCGGTGGCAGGGGAGCACGACGGGTAGGGGATTGGTCGCGCAGGCAGTCCCGACAGCTCGGACCGCTTTGGGGTTGCCGACCGCGCGGGCCACCTCGGCATAGCTCTCGGTCCGCCCGAATCCGATGGCCGAGAGATGCTGCAGAACGGTGCGCCGGAAGCCCGCGGAAAGAGCCAGATCCACGGGGAGATCGAAGGCCTTCCGCCGGCCGGAGAAGTACTCCTCGACTTGGCGCGCGGCCTCGCCGAGCCGCGCCGGGGCTTCGAGGATCCGAGGGCTCAAGCGCTGGGCGAGGGAATTGAGTACCGACTCGAGGCCCTCGCGTTCGTACGCGACGCGAACCAGTCCTCGTTCCGTTGCGGCGAGGAGGAGCTTCCCAACCGGCGTCTCCACGACGCGATAGGCGACGTCGAGGATGCGCTCATTCGAGGCGCGTTCGGCGAGGCCGGCGTGGAGGCGTTCGAGGACACCGGGTTCGATCGTGATGAGTTCGGGGGCGAGTGCGATGTCCACGGGGCCGTTCATGCGCTTTCTCCTTCTAGCTGCGAGGCCGCAAAGCGTGTGCGGAGCGACTTGATGCCGTCCGAAGCGGCGCGCCGGGCGGCGGCGGGGGTGCCCCCCACGATGGCGGCGATGTCATTGAAGGCCAGGTCTGCGAGATAGCGGTACGCGATGACCCTTCGTTGTTTGTCGGGCAATCTGGCCACAGTGCTCCAAAGCCCATCGCTGGCGTCTCCCGAGCCGGGAATGCCGTGCGGTGAAGGAGTCTCGGGTACCTCGCTGACGGGCACGGCCCGTCTGCCACCGGATCTGACCGCATCGAGGCTCTTGCGATGGGCGATGGTCACGAGCCACGCCTCCGTATTCGCGTCCGAGGGCAGATCAGGGTAGGCACGCAGTGCGGAGAGGAAGGTCTCCTGCCACACGTCCTCGGCGTCTGCAGGCCCCACGACGGCCCGGCACACGCGCAGCACTGTGGCGCCATGCAGTTCCACGAGCTTTTCGAAGGGCTGTTTCATGTCCATCACTGGGTAGACGCGGCGGGGGCAGCAAATGTGAGGTGCTGAGTGGTGAGCTGTGCTCAGAAGAGGCGTGCGGCCTTCACCTCGGGAGGCTCCTCGAGCTCGAGAAGGAAGCGTTTGCGCTCCAGCCCTCCCGCGTAGCCCGTGAGGCCCCCGTCGCTCCCCACGACACGATGGCAGGGAATGATGATGCTCAGGGGGTTGTGGCCCACGGCTTGGCCCACGGTCTGGGCGAGGCTGCGGCCGCCCAGCCGCTCCGCGAGCAGGCCATACGTCGTCGTCGAGCCATAGGGAATCCCGGCGAGCAGCTCCCACACACCGAGCTGGAACCCATTGCCGCGGGGCGCCGTCGTCAGCTCGAAGCCACGGCGCTCGCCGGCGAGGTATTCCCTGAGCTGCCGGGCGGCGTCGTCCATGAGGCTGTCCCGCGTGACGCGCTCGCCGAAGGATTCCCGGCGGGGGAGCGTCCAGTGCCCCGGGAAATAGACGGCCGCAAGGGCATCGCCGTCGGCCACGAGCGTGAGCGGACCGAGAATCGTGTCCGCTTCGGTATGACGCATTCCACCATTCCACCACGGGGTGCCGTGCCGAGGCCCGTCGGGGAGGGGCGGTCAGGGCAGTCACCGATGGCTGGCGAAGAATTCACGCAGGAGTTCCGCGCACTCCTCGCCGAGGACTCCTCCGTAGACCTCGGACCGGTGGTTGAGCCGACGTTCCCGGAGGATGTCGAAGACGCTTCCAGCGGCCCCGGCCTTCTCGTCCCACGCGCCGAAGACGACCCGCCGAATCCGCGCGAGCACGACAGCCCCCGCGCACATCGCGCACGGCTCGAGCGTGACGACGAGCGTGCAGTCCTCGAGGCGCCAGCCGTCCCCGCGTTCGCCGGCCTGCAGCGCCGCGGCCGCGGCCCGGATCGCGAGAATCTCGGCGTGTGCCGTCGGGTCGCCGAGCGCCTCGCGCTCATTGCGTCCGGCGCCGATGACCTCTCCGAGGGGGTCTACGACGACCGCGCCGATCGGCACGTCTCCCGTCGCGAGGGCCGCCTTGGCCTCCTCGATTGCGAGCCGCATCCACGCTTCGTGCGGGGGCGTCCCGTACGGGGACGCGTCGAGCGCGGACTCGGGGGCGGCCATGCTGTCCATGATAGGTTCGCGCCTCGCCTCGCCGGGCTTCGCGCACAGCTGCGGCGCCGGGACAGCCCGACGCCGCAACTCGACTCGCTTCAGGATCGCGGGCTCACAGGACCGTCGCCCAGACGGCGACGACGGCCATGATCACCCCCCAGGACACAACCAGCTGACTCCACCGTGGATTCGGCCATCGAGCGGCCAACCACATCCCGAACAGGGCCCCCGTCCCTGCGGTGGAGTATGCGAGCAAGGAGACCATTAGCGTCTTCATGACGCGTCACCTCCTCACCGAGGAAGGGCACCAGTGTAACTCCCCATGGGAGGCGGCGCCGAGGGGCCCGGATGATAGTTTGGCAGCCATGCGAACCCTCGTCGTCGACCACCCGCTCGTCGCCCACAAGCTGACGGTCCTGCGGGACAAGAACACGCCCAGCCCCGTGTTCCGGCAGCTCACCGAGGAGCTCGTGACGCTCCTCGCCTACGAGGCGACCCGCGAGGTGCGGACCGAGACAGTCATGATCGAGACGCCCATCACGACGACTGCCGGCACGGCGTTCACGAAGCCCACCCCGCTGGTCGTTCCCATCCTGCGGGCCGGGCTAGGGATGCTCGAGGGCATGGTCAAGCTGGTCCCGACCGCGGAAGTCGGCTTCCTCGGGATGGCCCGCGACGAGGAAACCCTCGATATCGTGACCTACGCCGAGAGGCTTCCCGAGGACCTCACGGGAAGGCAGATCTTCGTTCTGGATCCCATGCTCGCCACCGGCGGCACGCTGAGCGAGGCCATCAAGTTCCTGTTCCGGCGAGGCGCGAGCGACGTCACGTGCATCTGCCTCCTCGCCGCACCCGAGGGCCTTGCCCGGCTCGAGAAGGGGCTGGGGGACGCGAACGTGAGGGTCGTCCTCGCCTCGATCGACGAACGGCTCAACGAGAAGGCCTACATCGTGCCAGGCCTCGGGGATGCCGGCGACCGCCTTTACGGACTCGCAAAGTAGGCCCCGCCCCCGGGCGGACCGTCGGGCCCGGAGCTCAGGGCCGCGCTAGATCCACGAACTAGTGCAGGCCCCCCGGGACGCCAGCAGGCGCCGTGGGCTGCGGCAGGGTGCCGGGCAGCGTCGGGAGCTTGGGGAGGGGCACGCCCAGATTCGGGCTCGGCAGCTGTGCCGGGAGGCCCGGGTGGCTCGCCTGGGGTGAGGCGGACACGGAGCCCGCGTCCGTCGTCGTCCGGGGTGCGCTCGTGGCAGCCGACGACGGCGCAGGCACCCCCGCCCCCGCGCTCCCAGCGGCCGACGACGGGTCCGGCGTGGCTGCAGAAGGCGCGGTTGGCGCAGGGGCAGGCGCTGGCGCGGCCGGGGACGAAGGGACGCCCGTGGGGTGGCCGCTGAGGACGCCGATGACCGAGTTGAACCCGTCGTTGAGCGTCGAGCGGAAGCCCTCGTCGGCTGCCGCTGCGGCAGCGGTCCCCGCTCCGATCGCGGCCGTCAGGACAAGCGCGGCAGCGAGCGGACGACGACGGCGGCGCGCCCTGGCGGGGCGGCGCGGCCCGTCCCCCTCGATCACTTGGAGAGCCGGGGCGGCGCCGCCGGGGACGGCGGTCGCCGCCGTCTCGTGGGGCAGCGTCTCGTCGGACAGCAGGAGCGCCTCGAGCAGCGGCCCAGGCTCGACCGGCTCGCCGTGGGCCAGCGTGCGCAGTTCGGCGAGCAGGGGCCGAAGCGAGTCGGTGCTCTCTGGGTCCATGTCAGTCAGGACCTGATCGATGACCGTCTGGTCGATCTGGTCGTCGATCTCACGATCGTTGAGGGGGTTCATGACGGGCTCAGTTCTCTGGTGACTGCGTGGCTTCTCAGGGCTTCGAGGGCCCGCCGCTGGAGCTGCTTGATGGCACCGGTGGTGCGACCCATGATGTCGGCGGTCTGCTCGATCGACAGATCGGCGACGACTCGGAGGAGGAGCACCTCCCGGTGGTCGTCGGTCAGGGACTTCAGGAGGTTCAGCGCCCCCGTCCCTGCGAGGGCGAGGTCCTCGGCCGTGGCGGGGGTAGTGCGCGAATCCAGTTCGGGATCGTGGGGAACGAGGGCGGGGGTCCGCTGACGGCGGCGGTGATGGTCGACGGCGCGGGAGTGCGCGATCGTGAAGACGAGGGCCTTGGCTCCTTCGAGTCCGCCCCGGAGCCCCCCGATGCGCGAATACAGCGAAAGGAAGACGTCTTGGGTCACCGCCTCGCAGTCGTCGACTCCGCGTGCCCTCAGATAGCCGCGCACAGACGGCGAGAGGGTGCGGAAGGCTGCGGTGAAGAGTTCAGCGTGGTCGCCGGGATCCGTCGGGGGGATCTCGCGGCTCGGGTCCTCGTGGGGCTCCAACCGGTCTCCCTTGGTTGTGCGGGGCCGGGCATGCGGTGCTTGCTGGGCCCCTGGTGCTGGGGCGCACAGGGCACGGCGGCACGCGCCGGTCTCGGGCAAGGCCGCGGGGGCCGGCCGGCGGCCGGCCCCCGCGGAACGACTTGCCAGACTACCTCAGTTGGCGTGCCGCGGCCTTACGGCTGGACCGGCGACGACGGCACCGAGGGCGCGGCCGGGGCTGCGGGGACCGACGGGACAGCGGCCTGCGACGGCAGCGACGGGACGGCAGGAGCCGACGGCAGCGACGGGACGGCCGGAGCGGTCGGGAGCGCAGCGTTCGCCCCGGCGTTCGCGTTGGCCCGAGCGTCTGCCGAAGCCTGAGCCGACTGGCCGGCGATCACGGTGCTGCAGAACGCCGAGACGTTCGACTGGCCGTTCGCGTCAGCCACGAGGGTGTGGAAGGCCGTAGAGGTCGCGTTCAGGCCGCCCTGCGCGTATGCGGTGCAGAGTCCGAGGACGACCTGGGCGTTCGCACCCGCGTTCGGCGAGACCGACGACGGCAGGTTCGCAGCGGAGGCAGCGGCCGACTTGGCAGCGGACGCGGCCTGCGATGCGGCGCCCGTGGGCAGGGCCGGCGTCGTCGGTGCCGCGGGGACTGCGGGCGTGGCGGGAAGCGCGACGGCGGGGAGGCTCGGGGCCGGGGCGCCGATGAGCTCGTGGGCGGTCTGCTGGACCGGGGCAGGAAGAGCGTTCGTGTACGCTGCGGTCCCCGCGCCACCGAGGGCGAGGGCACCGAGGGCGACGGCGCTCGTGGCGACCTTGCTCGAGGCGACAAGAGTGAAGAAGGACATGGATACTCCTCAGGGTCGGGACCAACTGGGAGGACCGTCTGCGCGGCCCTACTCCCGTCCAACCGAGGGGGAGGCCGGAAAGGTCACGCGTTCCCGAAAAAAAGTTCTGGGCCCGTCCTGCGGAAGCGGACCGACCCAGTCCGCTTCGGTGGCCGCGGCGGCTACCGCCCGTCGTCGTGCGCCCCTAGCGTTGAAGGCATGGACTGGAAGCTTGAGCTGGTGTTCGTGCCCGTGTCCGACGTCGACCGGGCCAAGGATTTCTACGTCAACAAGGTGGGCTTCAACGCCGACTACGACGAGCGCGTGAACGAGAATCTGCGGTTCGTCCAGCTCACACCGCCGGGCTCGGCGTGTTCGATCGCGATCGGGGAGGGGCTGAGCGAAGCGGCCCCCGGCACCGCGCCGAACCTGCAGATGGTGGTGGGCGACATCCAGAAGGCCTACGACCAGCTCAAGGGCAACGGTGTGGACTGCAGCGAGATCCAGGTGCTCGACTGGGGCCACTTCGTGTACTTCCAGGATCCGGACGGCAACAGATGGGCCGTGCAGTACATCCCGTCCCGCCCGAATGGCTAGGAGGATTCACCCGAGTTCGTAGACGGTCGCCGCGCCGATCGTCTCGGAGCGGAAGGTTCCGGCGACCCACGCCTCGATCTGCTGCGCATCATCGGAGCCGGTGCCGCCCTGCGCGAGGCTCGAGGCGATGAAGTAGTGGATCTTCCCCTGCTTCACGAGCTCCTGGAACTGGGCGAGCGTGGGAGCGGGGTCCGTGCCGTTGAACCCGCCGACTGCCATGACGGGCAGCTGCGTGGCGAGCTGGTATCCCGCTGCGTTGTTGGAGCCCACGACCGCGGCGGCCCACGTGTACTTCGACGCGTCGGTTTGGAGGGCGGCCACGAGTGCCGGCGTCGGGGTCGTCGCGTTGAGCAGGCCGCCGGCCCCGCCGAAGCCGCCTCGACCGCCCGCGCCGAACGCGCCGCCGGGCTGGCCGCCGAAGCCGCTGCCCGGCGTCATGCCTTGGCCGGAGGCGGTTCCTCTGCCCTGGCCGAGGCCGAGGAAGCTGTTGAGGCCGCTCTGGCCAGCGCGGAAGCCGCCGAAGCCGGGGCGACCGCCCGAAGCGGGGCCCGCGGTCACGATGGCGCCGGCGTGCGGCGTCGCGACGGTTTGGGCCGTGAACGCGAGCGGTCCCGAGAGCGCAGCGACGAGGGCGACGCCCGCCGTCGCGGTTCCGAGCGCGCGGGGGAGCTGGCCACCCGCGACGCCGCGCGTGCTGAAACCGCCCGCCACGATGCCGATAGCGGCCGCGAGCGTCGCGACGCCGATGACCCACGGGAGCCACGAGACGAAACCCGTGGCGCGCAGCATCAGGACGACGCCCAGGCCGCCAGCCGTGAGGACGGCCGTCGCGAGGGCCGAGGCTTCGAACGGCTGGCGTCGGCGGTGCCACAGAACACCGGCACCGAGTCCCACGAGCGCCGCGATGGCCGGAGCGAGCGCGACGGTGTAGTACTCGTGGATGATGCCGTGCATGAGGCTGAACGTGAGCCCGGTGACCAGCAGCCAGCCGCCCCACGCCACGACCGACGCCCTCACGGAGTCCGTGCGCGGCGCCTGCCGACCGGCCCACAGGAGAGCGGCGCCCAGGACGAGCGCGGCCGGCAGGAGCCACGCGATCTGGCCGCCGAAGGTCGAGGAGAAGAGCCGGAGCAGCCCGGGCTGGCCCCAGCCGTTTGCACCGCCCACAGAGCCGACCTCGTCGCCGCTCAGCCGGCCGAAGCCGTTGTAGCCGAACGTGAGCTCGAGGATCGAGTTGGTCTGCGAGCCGCCGATGAAGGGGCGCTCGCTCGCCGGCGTGAGCATCACGGCCACGATCCACCATCCGGCCGCGACCACCATCGCGGCGAGACCGCCGAGCAAATGGAGGAACCGCCTTCCGAGCCCCTGCGGGGCCGCCCAGAGGTAGGCAAGCGCGAAGCCCGGGACCACGAGCAGCACCTGCAGCTGCTTCGTGAGGAAGCCGAGGCCGAGCAGCGCTCCGGCGAGGACGAGCCATCGTGCCCTGCCGTCCTGGACCGAGCGGACGACGCCGTAGCCCGCCGCCGTCATGAGCAGCACGAGCAGCGCGTCCGGGTTGTTGAAGCGGAACATGAGCGCCGCGACGGGGGTCAGGGCGAGGACGACGACGGCGATGAGCCCCGCGCCGTGGGCCGCGCGCTCGCTTCCGGTCGCCGGACGCGCGGCGCGGCGCACGGCGACGTAGAGGAGCCACGCGGTCCCGACCGCCATGACGGCCTCCGGCACGAGGACGGACCATGAGCTGAGGCCGAAGATCCGGACCGAAAGGTCCATGATCCACAGGGACGCGGGTGGCTTGTCGACGGTGATGGAGTTCGCGGCGTCCGACGAGCCGAAGAAGAAGGCCTCCCAGTTCTGGCTCCCGGCCTGCGCCGCCGCACTGTAGAACGCGTTGGCCCAACCGCTCGCCCCAAGGTTCCACAGGTACAGGAACCCCATGGCCACGAGGAGTACCGCAAGCTCGAGGCGGTTTCGGGCGGCGCCTCCGAGACGGGCGACACCTCCCGCCGCTGTGGAGCGGCGGGAGGCGAGGGCTGGACGCAGGGTGGTCATCACTTAACCAGTTTGTACACCGTCGTGCTGCCGACCGTGGTCGCCTGGAAGTTCGACTCGACCCACTGGGTGATCGCCGACGTGTCGCTCCCGCCGCGGCCGCCGAAGCCACCGCCGCCGATCCCGCCGCCGGCGATGTAATAGCTGATCTCGCCGTTGGCGACCATGGTCTTGAACTGGTCGAGGCTCGGGTACGGGTCGCTGCCCGTGAAGCCGCCCATCGCGATGACGTTCGTGTTGGAGGCGAGCTCGAGGCTCGCGGCCGAGTTGGAGCCGTTCGTCGCTGCCGACCACTTGGTGGTGGTCTGCTTGAGCAGCGCCACGAGGTCGCTTGAGGCGCTCACGTCGCCGCCGGGGCCTCCGCCAAAGCCGCCTCTCGGCGTCGCACCCGTTCCCGTGGTGCCCCCCGTCGTCGTGCCCGTCCGGTCGCGGAAGCCGCCGAAGCCCGCCCGGTTGCCGAAGCCCCCGAAGCCGCTTTGCCCTGACGGGCCGGAGGTGGGGATGGAGCCCGTGTGGCCCACGGAGGCCGTCGCTACGGTGAACGCCGCAGAGCCGAGGCCCCCCGCGAGCAGCGCGGCGATCGCGACGGCGACGGCACCGAAGCGGAGACGGTCCAGACGGACCAGGAGGGCGATGGCCACCAGCACACCGAGGATGACGATCACGAACTTGAGCCACGGGAGCCAGGAGGAGTCGCGGCCGAGGAGCACCGCGGTCCAGATGCTCGTGGCGAGGA
>NZ_DAIUJO010000096.1:0-14316 GCF_036848755.1 Sinomonas sp.
TCTCGCCCCCCGGAGACGATCGCGGTCGCGAGGACGTCGGCGGTCTCGATGTCGCTGGCGGCGACGCTGACCTGAACGAATTCCGGCTTGCCGCCGCCCACGGCCCAGATGTGGTCACCGCGCTCGGCACTGCCCGAGGTCGCGAGGGCCCGCCGCGCCACGCTGCCGGGCGCGCCGCCCAGAGGATAGGCGCCCAGCAGCGTGCGCCGGTCCGCCGGGTCGACGACGCCGGCCAGCCACGGTCGGGCGGTGTCCCCGCCGGAGAGGGGCTGCGAGGCGTCCGACGGCGATGGCGTGCCCGAGACCAGCACGTCACCGCCCGCATTGAGGCACCAGTCGGTGAGGCCGAGCGCCACGAGTGAACGTCCGGCCTCGGCGATGGCGCGGGCCTTGACGATGCCGCTGAGGTCGAGGACGCCGTCGGGCCGCTCAGGGGTGAAGGCGCCGTGGGTCCGCCGACGCCACTCGATGGCGTCGCTGTAGACGGCCCGCGTCTCGGCGCTCGCGTTGGCGAGGCGCAGGACGCCCCGCGCGAGCGCGCTCGCCTCGGAGCCCTCCCGGAAGAGGCTGAATCGCTCCTCGAGGGTTTCGAAGTCCGCCTCGATGACGCGGGCGGCCGCGTCGACCCTCCTGGACCTGTCGGCGCCGTCGTCCGCCGCACCGGGCGTGGCGGGTACAGCCACGCTCAGGCTCACGACGGTTCCCATCGCGAGGAACGTCCGAGATCCGAGGCTTGCCGGCTGGTTCTCACGCATGGGCGGAACTCAGGGCCGCTTGCAGGGAGGCGAGGTAGCCCTCCGACGTGTAGGTCGCGCCGCTCACCGTGTCGACGTTCGCGGACTGCGCCTGGAGAACCTCGGAACGGAGGATCGGTGCCGCTTCGGAGTTGATCATCTGGGAGCGCATGTCGTCGCCGGTCAGCTGAGGCGTCTGCACGTCGGTGATCTTGCCCCCGGCGACGACGATCTGCACCTGGATCTCGCCGTAGCGCGTTTCTTCCAAAGCCCCCGTGAACGTTCCGTTCTTGAGCCCGGACGACGTCGACGCCTGGCTTCCGCTTGAGGTGGAACCGGAGCTGGAGGTGCTGGCGCCGGTCGAGCCGGCGCTGCCCGACGACGAGCTTCCGGCGGCAGAGGCGCTCGTGGCGGTGGTTCCCGACGAGCCGGCCGATCCGCTCGAAGCAGTCCCGCCGGTACCGGTCGTCGCCGAGTTCGTGACGCCGACGACCTTCGAGGCTTCGATGGCCTGCGCGCCCGCCTGCCAGCCGACGGCGAGGATCCCGAAGGACGCGAGGGCTGCCGCGGCCGCTGCCCGGGCCCTCACCAGTCGAACCTCTCGTGGTGGAGCTGCTCGTCGGAGAGCCCGGCGGATTTCGCGTCGGCGAGGACCGCGTCAGTCCACTTCTTGGGACCGCAGACGTAGACGTCGGAGGACTTGAGGTTGGGCACATAGGCGCTGAGGGAGAGCCCTGTCTGGTGCCGGGGCAGCCAGGGGCTGCCGTGGCGCGCACGCTGGCCAACGAGTTCGTACATGGTTGCTCCTCTCTGCCTGCACAGCTCGGCGATCTCGTCGCGGAGGTAGAGGGTTTCGGGGGTTGACGCGCGGAGGATCACGGTCGCCTCGCCGGGCTCGAACTCTGCCCGCTCGAGGATTGCGCGGAGGGGGGTGATGCCGATGCCGGAACCTACGAGCACGAGTCCGGGACGCGTGCGGGCGGCGTGGCCGAACAGGCCGTATGGGCCGGAGACGGCGACCTTCGTGCCTGGCTTGACGGACATGAGCGCGGCGCTGCCCTTGCCGAGGTTCCGGACGGTGATCCGCAGGCGGCCTGCGACCGGATCAGCCGAGAGGCTGAACGGATGGTGGTGCCACCACAGGTTCGGGGCGAGGAATCGCCAGATGAAGAACCTGCCGCCGGCCCCGGAGAGTTCCTCGAGCCGCAGGCCCGTGAGCTCGATGCTCACCGCACCGTCGCCCGCTGAGACGACCCGTGTGACGCTGAGCTGGTGGCGGAACGTGAGCGCGATCGGGGCCCAGATCCGGTAACGGACGAGGGCGAGGAGCACGAGGACGTAGAACGCGATCCAGTACCAGCGCTGCCACTGTCCGGGGGCGAAGAGCTGGCCCTCGCTGAACTGGTGGGGGAGGGCGGTGAGGACGGCGGCGTACGTGAGGAGGTGGACCACGTACCAGAACTCGTACGGGAACTTCCGGCGCACCGCGACGAGGGACGTGACGACGACGAGGATGAACAGCACGATCGAGATGAACGCGATCCACATGTCGGGGAGGCTGGTCCACATCGAGACGCCCTCGGCGATCGGGTTGAGCCGATCGGCGAGGCCGTAGCCGATGAGCAGGAAGACCATGTGGGCAAGGATGAGGTACAGCGCGGGCTTCCCGAGCTTGCCGTGGATCTCCATGGCACGGTCGTGCCCGACCGTCCCGTCGATGAGCGGAATCCGAGCGGCGAGCAGCAGCATGACGAGCACCAGGTCGGTGCCCACCAGACCCGCGATGATGCCGATCGAGGTTGTCGCTGTCGTGAGGTTGTTGAACTGCCCGGCCCCGCCGTCGGCGAGGTAGAGTGCGACGGCGGCCGCACCCGAGGCCCAGGCGAGCATCGTGAGGAAGTCTTCGCGCAGCAGGCGGCGTCGGCCCCGTTGGCGCAAAGCGCGGGCGAGTCCACTGCCGGAGCGCGGTCGGTCCGGCTGCGCTGGCCGGTCGGCGGTTCGGAGTGCTGTCGTCATGCCATTAACTTTCGGCTTCAACCCTGTTGAAAGCCTGTGTCCGCCCTTGCTGTCGGGTATGGTGATGCGCCGGGCGGTGTGATCCGCGTCCTACCGGCCCGGGAAGACCGCCTGCCGCTTCTCGACGAAGGCGGCCGTGCCCTCCTTCATGTCCTCGGTGCCGAAGGCCGCGCGGAAGGTGCGGGCCTCGATGTCGAGGCCCTCGGCCGTCGGCCGCCCTACAGACTGATTGATGGACCGCTTCGAGAGGGCGACGGCGGTCGGCGCCTTGGTGGCGATCTCGCCGATCGTCTCGGCGGCGGCAGCGAGGAGTTCCTCGCGGGTGGGGAGGACGCGGTTGGCGAGCCCGAGGCGGTGGGCCTCGTGCGCGTCGATGCGGCGCCCGGTATAGATGAGCTCGCGTGCCATGCCGAGGCCGATCCGCTGCTGGAGGCGCACTGAGCCGCCGAAACCCGGGACGAGCCCGAGGTTCACTTCCGGCTGGCCGAACTGGGCGCGCTCGCTCGCGTAGATGAAGTCGGCCGCGAGGGCCAGCTCGCAGCCGCCGCCGAGCGCGAAGCCGTCGACGCACGCGATGACGGGGACCGGGACCGCTTCGAGCGCGAGGGTCACCGCGTGCATCGATCGGGCGTAGAACTCCGCCTGATCGGCGTCCATGGCGGTCATCTCTCGGATGTCGGCGCCAGCGACGAACGCCTTCCCCCCGGCGCCGGTGAGGATGACGCCGCGGACCGGCCACGCGCCGTCGTCCGCGGTGCCGGGGACGCCCGCAGAGGCCGCGCTCGTTCCCGTGCCGCCCAGCCGGTTGAGCACCTCGCACACCGTGGCGAGCTCCTCGACGACCTTCCCGGAGAGCGCGTTGAGCGCCTCGGGGCGGTTGACGGTGACGGTCGTGACACCGCCGGACGTCTCGATGGCAAGGGTTTCGAAGCTGCCGAAGTCCATGGGTCCTCGTTCCTCATGCTCGTCGTTCGGGCTGGGCTGCCTAACGCTGGCCGTCGTGTGCTGGCTGTCACAGGCTACCGGAGGGGCCGGTGCGCCACCGAGGCCCGGCGCGGAAGCCCGCCCTATCGGACCAGACCACAGGTAAGAGCCGTGGGCTTCGTCCGTTGGCTGGGGTTTCGCGAGCGGACGACGGCGGCGGCGCACCTCCCGCTGCACGCGCAAGCGCTGCGCCTCCCGCAGGCGCGGGGCTAGGCTGAGGCCATGTCGACGGAGCAGACTCAGTCCCAGTCCCCAGCAGCGTCAGACACTCAGAGCGCACCAGACACCTACAGCACAACAGGCTCCTACGTGCACAGCGGCGAGGAGTTCACGCGCGACACCCGGTACATCGAGGACCGGATCACGCGCGACGGCACGTTCCCGCCCGGAACCCGAGCCCCTGAGGGCGCGAAGGCCTGGCCGGTCGAGCCCGGCCGCTACCGCCTCGTGGCCGCCCGCGCCTGCCCTTGGGCGAATCGCACGATCATCGTCCGCAGGCTCCTCGGCCTCGAAGATGCGATCTCGCTCGGCCTCCCCGGCCCCACCCACGACTCCCGCTCCTGGACCTTCGACCTCGACCCCGACGGCCGTGATCCCGTCCTCGGCATCGAGCGGCTTCAGGAGGCCTACTTCAAGCGCTTCCCCGACTACCCGCGCGGCATCACTGTCCCCGCGATCGTGGACGTGCCGAGCGGCGCCGTCGTCACGAACGACTACCCGCAGATCACCTTGGACTTCGAGTCCGAGTGGGCCGCGTTCCACCGCGACGGCGCCCCGGACCTGTACCCCGAGGCGCACCGCGACGAGATCGACGAGGTCAACGAGCGCGTCTTCAAGGACGTCAACAACGGGGTCTACCGCTGCGGTTTTGCGGGGTCGCAGGAGGCCTACGATCGCGCGTACGACCGGCTCTTCGACGCGATCGATTGGCTCGAGGAACGCCTCACGACCCGCCGTTACCTCGTCGGCGACACCATCACCGAGGCCGACGTCCGGCTGTTCACGACGCTCGCGCGCTTCGACGCCGTCTATCACGGCCACTTCAAGTGCAATCGCAACAAGCTCAGCGAGCAGCCCGCACTGTGGGCCTACGCGCGCGACCTGTTCCAGACGCCCGGCTTCGGCGACACGATCGACTTCGTTCAGATCAAGCGGCACTACTACGTCGTCCACGAGGACATCAACCCGACGCGGATCGTCCCGAAGGGCCCGGACACGTCCAACTGGCTGACGCCGCACGGCCGCGAACAGCTCGGCGGACGGCCGTTCGGCGACGGCACCCCGCCAGGACCGCCGCCAGAGGGCGAGCGGGTCGCCACGGGCCACAGTCCTCTGTACCCGGGGGAGAAGGCGTGACGTCCCCGCGCATCGCGGTCACCTGGCCGGGGTCCGCGCCCGCCTACGCCGACTGGTTCCGCGCGGAGCTGGACCGGCTGACCCGCAGCGCGGCGGCCGCCGTCGAACGCGCGGGGGGCGCCGCCGTCGTGCTCGACGCCGCCGACCCGAGCCTGGCCGGCGTCCTCCTGCGCGACGACGACTGGGACGGGCTGCTCGTCATGGGCGGGGGCGACGTCGACCCGATGCTGTACGACGGCAACCCGGACCATCCCACTGTCTCCGACGTCGACCCCACGGCCGACGCGTTCGAGGCCTCCGCGGTAGTGCGCGCCCGCGCGACAGGTCGGCCGGTGCTCGGGATCTGCCGCGGGCTCCAGATCATCAACGTCGCGCTGGGCGGCAGCCTCCACGAGGACCTCGGACAGTCACGGGGAACGCCCCACCGCAACTACGCGGACCCGAGCGGTCCCATGGTCCTGCACGAGGTCGCGATCGAGCCAGGCTCCCGGCTCGCTCGGATCCTCGGCGACGCCGCCACCGTTGTATCAGGTCACCATCAGGCGGCGGCGCGCGTCGCCCGAGGCCTGCGCGTCACGGCGACCGCCCCCGATGGCGTCGTCGAGGCGCTCGAGGCCGAGGACCCCGGCGAGTGGCTCGTGGCCGTCCAATGGCACCCGGAGGATGCACAGGGCGATCAGGCCCAGCTCGACGCGATCATGGCCGCCTTCGTCGAGGCGTGCCGCTTCGCGAGGACGGGTGCCGTCGAAGCACGAGAGGGGGCGCCACAGTGAGCGAGCACCTGCGCTCCGAGGTCCGCGGGGGCCTCGGCGTCCTGACCCTGGACCGGCCGAAGGCCCTCAACTCCCTTGACCACGGCATGATCCTCGGGCTCGAGCGGCAGCTCAGGGAGTGGGCGGACGCGCCTGAGGTGCGCGCCGTCGTCGTCCGCGGCGGCCCCCGCGGGCTGTGCGCGGGCGGCGACGTGCGCTCGCTGTACAGGGGCTCCGACGACGACGCGGTGGCCTTCTGGGCCGACGAATACCGGCTGAACGCGTTCATCGGCGCCTACCCGAAGCCGTATATCCCGCTCATGGACGGCATCACGATGGGCGGCGGTCTCGGCATCTCGGCGCATGCGCCCCGTGCGTCGGGGTCGGTGCGGGTGGTGACGGACCGGACGGTCGTCGCGATGCCGGAGACGCGGATCGGCTTCACGCCCGACGTCGGGATGAGCCTGCTCCTCGCAAACGCGCCCGGCGAGCTCGGCACCCACCTGTGCCTCACCTCGGGGCAGGCGGGGGGAGCGGACGCGATCCTGCTCGGATGGGCTGACGCGTTGGTTCCCGCCGACCAGCTGGAAGCGCTGGTCGACGCGCTCGCCGAGGCCTCGGCAGCGCCGTCGTGGAGCCCGGGAGGAGCGCACGACGTCGTCGCCTCCTTCGCGGTCGACCCTCCGGCTGCTCCGATAGCCGAGGCCCGGGTCTGGGCGGACGACGCCTACGCCGGCGACTCTCCGACCGCGATCGTCGGCCGACTCGAGGAGCTCGCGGCGTCGCCGGGGCCGCACGCGGACGCTGCAGCCGCGGCCCTGGGCGAACTTCGCTCGGTCTGCCCGTTCTCGCTCGCGGTGACGCTCGCGGCCCTCCGCCGGTCGCCGAAGCTCGGCTCGCTCGAGGCGGTCCTCGCCCAGGACCTCGCCCTCGGCACGGCCATGGTGGCCCGCTCCGACTTCCGCGAGGGCATCCGGTCGCTCCTCATCGACAAGGACGGCGCGCCCGCGTGGAACCCGGCGCGCCTCCAAGACGTCGACCCCGACGAGGTTGCGAAGGCCTTCGAGGCCTGACCGGATGCGCTATCGCACCCGACGCTAGCGCACCCGACGGCGGACGTCTGGCTTGCCGCTCGGGCCTTCCCGGCGCTCGGCGATCCAGGGACCCGTGCCCTCCGACTGGTCGAGGATGCCGTCCTCGACCCACGCGAACTCGCCGGCGAGGACGCGGCGGGTGAGCTCGTGGTCCACGGGGTCGGTATTGACCCACAGCGCGTCGAAGAGCGCCTCGACCCGGTGACGCGACTGCTCGCAGAAGGCGTCGGCCAAGTCGCGGGCGCTGTCCCCGCCCGGCGCACCGCTCGCCCGGAGGGACTCTGCCCGGCTGCACGAGGCCGCCATCGCGAAGAGCTCGGCTCCGATGTCGACGATGCGCCCGAGGAACGCCTGCCGATGCTCGAGCCCGGCCTGCCACCGCCCCATCCCGGCGAAGGTGTGGCGCGCAAGCCGGCGGGAAGCGCGCTCGACGTAGCGGAGGTGCTTCCCGAGCGGGCCGAACTCGCGGAACGAGCGCGGGTCGAGGCCGGGACCGGCAAGGAGTTTCGGGAGCCAGCGCGCGTAGAAGCCGGAGGCATCCTTCGCGGCGCGGGCCTTCTCCGCAAGGGTGGCGTCGGGGCGTGCGAGGTCGCCGGCGGCTGCCAGGTGCGCGTCGACTGCCTCCCGAGCGATGAGGAGCTGCATGATCTCGGTCGACCCCTCGAAGATGCGGTTGATGCGCAGATCCCGGACGAGCTGCTCCGTGGCCACCCCGCGCTCTCCCCGCGCCATGAGGGATTCCGCCGTCTCGTAGCCGCGTCCGCCGCGGATCTGCAGGAGGTCGTCAGCCACGAGGTACGCCATCTCGCTGGACCACAGCTTGGCGAGGGCCGCCTCGATCCGGACGTCCTTCATGCCCGCGTCGGCGAGCGCCGCGGAGAGTTCGAAGACCGACTCGAGCGCGAAGGCGGTGGCCGCGATGAACGCGATCTTCTTCCCGACCGCCTCGTGCTGGCCGATCGGCCGGCCCCATTGGACGCGGGCCTGCGACCATTCGCGCGCGATCTTGAGCGCCCACTTCCCGCCGCCCGCGCACAGCGCGGGTATCGAGAGGCGCCCGGTGTTGAGTGTCGTGAGCGCGATCTTGAGGCCCTGCCCCTCGCGGCCCACGCGGTTGTCGGCAGGGACCTTCACGGCGTCGAAGCGCGTCACCCCGTTCTCGAGCCCCCTGAGGCCCATGAACGAGTTGCGGTTCTCGACCGTGATCCCAGGGCTGTCCATTTCCACGACGAAGGCCGTGATGCCGCCCTTGCCCGCGGGAAGGTCGCCTGCGGCGTCGTGGGGGAGGACGTTCGCCATGATGACGACGAGCTCGGCGATGACGCCGTTGGTCGTCCACAGCTTTGACCCGTCGAGGATGTAGCTGCGGCCATCCTCGGTGAGCCGCGCCGTCGTCGTGAGCCTCGCCGGGTCCGAGCCGACGTCGGGCTCCGTGAGGAGGAATGCGGTGACCGCCCCGGAGGCGCACCGCGGCAGGAAGGCTCTTTTCTGCTCCTCGGTGCCGAACATCTTCACCGGTTCGGGCACCCCGATGGACTGATGGGCGGAAAGCAGCGCGCCGATGCTCGGATGCACGGTGCCGATGAGCATGAGCGCGCGGCCGTAGTAGGCGAGGGAGAGCCCGAGGCCCCCGTACTCCTTCGGGATCTTCATGCCGAAGGCGCCGAGCTCCGCGAGGCCGCGGATGTACTCGTCGGGGATGCGGTCTTCGGACTCGATCCTGCGCCCGTCCATCCCGCGGGCGAACTCCTCGAGCCGTCGCAGGAACTCCTCGCCTTCGGCCACGTCCTGGGGCGCCGGGACTGGCGGCGGATACAGGAGGTCCCACTGGAAGTCCCCGAGGTAGAGGGCCTTCGCGAAACTCGGTCGCGTCCAGGTCGTGTCCCGGCTGGCTTCGGCGACGGCCCGCGACTCTTCCCACCCTGGCTCGTGGCCCTCGGGCCTGGCGCTCGGACCGGGTTCGGCCGGTTCGGGTTTGGCGTGGGTCCCGGTCGTCGTCGTGTCCGTGGTCATGGCAGCTCCCTCGCTCCCGGGGCCGCCGCGGGCCGGTGACCCTTCAGCTGTCATCTCATGCTACGCCCGGGTACTACCCGCGGGTAGGGCCCTTCGGAGGGCCGCTCGGGGCTGCCTGCGACGACGGTCGGGCGCGTTAAGGATGCGCTAAGAACAACGATTCAACCCATACTCGGCGGTAGCCTAGGGGAAGGTCGATGCGGGCATCCCCCCAATACGCCCGCATCGGGCCCCTGTGGTCGCCCCGGCGCGTGTTTCCCCCAAACGCACGCTGGGGCGACCCTTCTTCATTCCAGGCGCCTACCGACGTACGGCTGCGGCCGCCCGGCCTAGCAGCCGGCGGCGCTCGCCACGGCCCGGGGGATAGGCGTGCTGGCGGCCGGCGATCGTCATGACGAGGGCAGCGGCGGCTGGGACGGCGGCGGCGAGCGGCACGAGCTGGGCGCCGGCCACGCCGACCGCGAGTGCTCCGTAGGCCGCGCCGAGCGCGATGCCGAGCTGGATCGTCACGACGCTCAGCCCGTTCGCGGCCTCCCCCTGTTCGCCGCCTGCCCGCAGGATCGCGGCCTGGTTGTAGATGCCGACCGCCCCGATCCCAGCGCCCCAGAGAGCGGTCAGAGTGATGAGGCCGCCCCAGGTGCCGGAGAACAGCGGCATCGCCACGAAGGCAATGGCGATGGCCGCGATGGTCACGATGAGAGACCGCCGGGGGAAGCGGTCGGCCGTGATGCCCGCCGCCCAGATCCCGAGGAGCCCGGCAACTCCGATCACCGAGAGGGAGACGCTCGTGGCGGCGTCGGGGAGCGATTTGGCGCGGACGAACAACGCGATGTACGTGAACAGCGCGAAGTGGGCGAAGAGGAGGAGCGGCCACGCGGTCGCGACGGTGACGACTCCCGGCCTGCGGACCGCAACCCGGATGGAGGGGCGGGCGCTCGTGGCGCTCAACGGGATCACGGGGAGCAAGAAGATCGCGAGCGCTCCGAGCACTGCCGCGACACCGGCGAGCACGAGGAACGACGCCCGCCAGGACATGAGGCCTCCGAGCAGAGTCCCCAGTGGCGCGCCCGCCGCCATGGCGATGCTGTTGCCGCTGAAGACGACCGCCATGCCGCGCCCCATCGCGTCGGCCGGAACGATCTTGGCCACGTACGGCGCCATGGTCGACCACAGCAGCCCGTGCGCGATGCCTCCGAGCAGGCGCGCGGCCACCGCAAGCGCGAGCACGGGGCTGGCGGCGAGCAGGACGTTGCTGAGGGCGAAGAGGAAGACGACGGCGACGAGGAGCTGCTTTCTCGGGACCCTCCCTGCGAGGAATTTGGAGAGCGGCAGCGCCGTGACGACGATGACGCCGGCGTAGGCGGCCGTAAGCGAGCCGACCGTGGATTCTCCAACGCGGAGGTCTCGGCTGATCTGGGGCAGCAGCCCGGAGGGGAGGAGCTCGGTCGTCACGGCCGTGAACCCCAGCGCGGCGAGGACGACGAGGGCGCCCCAAGGCAGCCTGCGCTCGGGGCGTGACCCGGTGCGTGCGGATACCCGGGGTTGTGTGCTGGCCGCTGCGGCCGTGGGCTGCGTTTCGGCAGCCATGGGCTGTCCCTTCCGCGGGGATGAGCCCGCGGGCCGCCCCCGCTGGTCGCTCAACGTGTGATTTCTAGGTAATCACATGCTGGCTGCCAGCGGGACGGCCGAGGGGGGTACTGCTAGACCCTGACAGACTCTGATCCGGATCGCGGCCGTCGACTGTCGCCCGAAGGCGGCTCAGGCCGCCGGGACGAGCTTGAGC
The DNA here is from genome assembly GCF_036848755.1 of Sinomonas sp. Lineage (NCBI taxonomy): Bacteria > Bacillati > Actinomycetota > Actinomycetes > Micrococcales > Micrococcaceae > Sinomonas > Sinomonas sp. Next base: position 10,733 of record NZ_DAIUJO010000096.1, read on the forward strand.
GCTGAGTTCCACTGGAACTCAGGAAGGTCCTCATTCGCTTGGATGAGGATGGAGAGGAAGCCGGCCTGCTCGAGCTGGCGCGCGCGGCGCAGCGGGCCGACGACGATCGCCTTGAGGCCGCCGTCGGCCGCGAGTTCCGCGACGGCCTGGACTGCCTGCTCGTCGTCTCCGGCGATGAGGACGTCGAGCTGCACGCCGGCGACCTCGCCCTGGGCCAGCGGGCCGGCGAACGTCGTGTTGAAGGCCTTGACGACGTCGGCAGGCGTCATCTTCTGCAGCTCCTCGGCCGCGGAGGTCCCTTCCGGGACGGCGAGCCCGTCGAAGGTCGAGAAGTCGACGGGGTTGGTGATGTCGACGTAGACCTTGCCCCCGAGAGCGCTCCCGTAGCGGACGAGGATCGCCTTCGATGCGTCGAGGTAGACGGCGGGAATGACGATCGAGCCCGTGATGCGATCGCCGAGGACGCCTGTCGAGATGTCTCCCCCGAGCTCGGCCGCGAGGGCGTCGGCCTTGGCCTTGTCCTCATGGGCGAGCAGCTGGACGCTCCGGCCGCCCGCGATAGCACGCGCCGCGATGCCGCGAGCCATGTTTCCGGTACCGATGATCGTGATGTCGCTCATGGTGCTGCTCCTTCTTTCGAGGCGAGGCGGGTTTCCGCCTTACTTGAAGCTACAACTAACTAGGGGAGGGTTGTATTCCCGCGCCCGGCTCCCTTGACGTGTAGGTTTTTTCCTACGTATGCTGGACGGGTGCCGCGCCAGAGCAAGGAGACGCCGACGGACCACGTGTTCGCGGCCCTCGCGCATCCAGTCCGCCGGGACCTGCTTGCCGCGCTTCTCGACGGCCCCCAGACCGCGCAGTCCCTCGCGGACCGCTACGCCATGGCCCGCCCGAGTGTGGCCGAGCACCTCAAGGTGCTGCGCGGCGTCGACCTCGTCTCCGAACGGCAGGCGGGCCGCAACCGGTACTACTCGCTCACGCCCGAGCCGCTCACGCTCCTCCGTGCGTGGCTCGAGCCGTACGAGCAGTTCTGGAGGGGCCGCGTCTCCCGGCTCGCCGCACTGCTCGATGACGCTCAACCTGAATCAGGAAAGGATCCCTCCCATGACTGAAGCCTCGGCCGCGGACCCCACTGCCCTCCGCGTCGACGATTTCCTCCCGCACCCACCCGCCGTCGTCTGGCGCGCCCTGACCACGCCCGAGCTGCTCGCCCGGTGGCTCATGCCGAACGACTTCGCGCCCGTCGTCGGCCACCGCTTCACCTTCCGGAGCGAACCCATCGAGGCCACCCGCTTCTCCGGCGTCACGGCATGCGAAGTCCTCGAGCTGCGCGAGCCGGAGCTGCTCGTCATCTCCTGGGCGGACGCATCGCCCGAGAACGACCTGAAGACCACCGTCACCTTCCGCCTCGAAGCGCACGACGGCGGCACGCGCCTGAGCCTCGTGCAGGCCGGCTTCCGGGCTGATGACCAGAACGACCAGCTGGCCCGTAAGATCATGGGCGGTGGCTGGGGCGGTCATCTGTTCCGTCGACTGGGCGAAATCCTCAACGAGGGAGCGGGCGTCGCGACGTCCTGATGCCCCCTGATTTGCAGGCCTCCCGCGCGGGGCCTAGTATTTAAGGCTGTCGTATGCAGTGGAGTCCACTTCTCGGCACTGAAGACACCGTCTAACCCGCGGCGAGGAACTTCGGCTGGCTCTCACCCCGCCTGGTCACCCTCCGGAAAGCTGCAGAACTACGGTGCATCAAGGTGGCGGGACGCATCTGCGGACCGTCATTTTTACTGCAACTGTTGACTACAACTTGGAGGAGCGAACTGTGGCAGCTCATTGCCAGGTGACCGGGGCCAAGCCCGCGTTCGGTCACTCAATCTCCCACTCGCACCGCCGCACCAAGCGTCGGTTCGACCCGAACATCCAGAAGAAGCGCTACTGGGTGCCGTCCCTGCGTCGTAACGTGACCCTCACGGTTTCGGCCCGCGGCATCAAGACCATCGACGTGCGCGGCATCGATTCCGTCGTCGCCGAGCTGCTTGCGAAGGGTGTGAAGCTCTGATGGCCAAGAAGGACAAGGACGCACGTCCGATCATCAAGCTCAAGTCCACCGCGGGGACCGGCTACACGTACGTGACCCGGAAGAACCGTCGGAACGACCCCGATCGCCTCGTCATGAAGAAGTACGATCCGGTCGTCCGCAAGCACGTCGACTTCCGAGAGGAGCGCTAAACCATGGCCAAGAAGTCCAAGATTGCCCGCAACGAGCAGCGCAAGGTCATCGTCGAGCGCTACGCCGCGAAGCGTGCCGAGCTCAAGAAGACTCTCGTCGACGAGAACGCGTCGGACGAGGCCCGTGAGGCTGCTCGCCTGGGCCTGCAGAAGCTTCCCCGCGACGCCTCGCCGGTCCGCCTCCGCAACCGCGACCAGATCGATGGCCGCCCTCGCGGCACCCTCCAGAAGTTCGGGATCTCCCGCGTGCGCTTCCGTGAGATGGCGCACCGCGGCGAGCTGCCGGGCGTCACCAAGTCGTCCTGGTAAGGGTCTGCGCCTTCTGAGCGAAGCCTGAACGACGTCCGAAGGGACGGCACCCGCTGGGTGCCGTCCCTTCGGCGTTTACCGGGCGCTCTTCCGTTTCGGCGTCCTCTCCCGGCAGCATGAAGCCATGGAGAGCATCTACCCGGCAGTCTTCAGGCTCCAGCACAGTGCAGGATCCAATGGTTACGCGGTGCTCGACGGCGACAGGGCTGCCCTCGTCGACCCTGGCCTTCCCGTTGGAGGCGACGCTGTGCTCAAGGAGCTGAGGGGCGCGAGACTCCTCGATCGAGTGACGGACGTGCTCGTGACCCATGCGGACATCGACCATCTGGGTGCGGCAGCGGCCCTGCAGGAAGCCACCGGAGCGACGGTGTGGCTCGGGCGGGCTGACGCTGAGATCGTCGAGGGCAAGCGAGAGCCTTCGACCCGGTTCCGCAGGCTCCTCGCTCACCGGAAGGCGCCAAGGGTCACGGGGCCCCTCGAGTTGCTCGATGGTGGGGAGGAGCCCTTCCCCCGGCTGCGGGCTGTGGCGACGCCGGGGCACACCCCGGGCCACATGGCGTTCACGTTCGAGGAGGTCGTCTTCGCTGGGGACGCCGTGCGCGGCACCAAGGACGGGCTGCGTCTCATGCCCGGGCTCCTGACGAGCGATCCGCGCGAGGCAGAGCAGTCACTGACCGTGATCGCTGGGCTGGGTGCGCGATGGTTGTGCCCAGGCCATGGGCGGATCCGCGAGCTGCGGGGAGCCTGACGTCCGGTCCCTTGTGGGGCGGGCCTGCGGATGGGGCGGCCGGCGGATTTGCGAGGTCGCCCGCGACCCGGTAACGTAGTCCGGGTTGCCGCCGCGGAGCGAGCGGCGCGAATCCTTGAAATCCGACCTCCTAAATTGCCGAGCTGGACGCTGTCCGGATCGGATGCAAGTCGGAGAATAGGGATGATCTCGTGAATTCAGGCAGAAAGCGTGGATTTGCGGGGAATCGGAAAAGCCGATAAAGTTGAACCTCGTTCGGTTGGGAGATATCCCGGGTTTGGTGCCTGGGGGATGTACTTTC
>NZ_DAIUJO010000097.1:0-14313 GCF_036848755.1 Sinomonas sp.
GACCCGGACTCCGGCGAGTGGGGCGATCGCGTGGTTGTGGTGCATGGTGCTCCCTCTGTGCAAGCGTTCGTCAGCGAAAGGATCGGCGAAGGCAACTAGACCATGACGTTCCCTCCAGATCAGGCGTGCGCCGACAGGATCAGGCGTGCGCCGAAGACGGCGCCGTTGCCGCTTCAGCACGAGCGGCCCATCGGCGCGCGAGCGCTGCGCACACCATGAGCTGCATCTGGTGGAAGAGCATGAGCGGAAGAACCATCAGCCCCACCGTCGGGCCGGCGAACAGCACCGAAGCCATGGGGACGCCCGTGGCGAGGCTCTTCTTCGACCCGCAGAAGATGATCGCCGCCCGGTCCTCGTGGCCGAATCCCAGCCGTCGGCTTGCGTAGCCCGTCAGCGCGAGCACCGCGGCCAGCAGCAGCGCATTCACGAGCAGCAGTCCGCCGAAGCGGGACGGGGCGAGCTGCCCCCAGATCCCTCCGACGACGCCTTCGCTGAACGCGCCGTACACGACGATCAGGATCGAACCCCTGTCCACGAGCGTCAGCACCTTGCGATGTCGGCCCATCCAGCCAACGATCCAGCGGCGGGCGAACTGTCCGCCCAGGAAAGGCAGGAGCAGCCGCAGCACGATGTCCAGCATCTGGCCGCCGAAGTTGGCGCCGCCGTGGCTGGCGTTGAGCAGGACTGCGGCAAGCAGGGGCGTGACCACGATGCCGGCCAGGTTGGAGAAGGTCGCACTGCAGACGGCGGCGGCCACGTTGCCCCGCGCGATCGAGGTGAACGCGATCGAGGACTGCACCGTGGAAGGCAGCAGGCAGAGGAAGAGCACCCCCTGAAAGAGCTGGGGTCCGAGAAGGGCGGGCTCCAGCAGCCGCGCGGCGAGTCCCAGGAGAGGGAAGACCACGAACGTCACAGCGAGGACGATGGCGTGCAGCCGCCACTGGCGCAGGCCGTCGAGCGCCTCCCGGGGGGAGAGCCTGGCTCCGTACAGGAAGAACAGCAGCGCGACCGCGACCGTCTGGAGATCCGTGACCCCGTTGGCGACCGCACCGCGCGCCGGCAACAGCGAGGCGACGCCGACGGTGATGAGGAGCGCGGTGATGAACGGGTCGAGAGGCCAGCGGCGTAGCAGGGACAGTGTCAGACGGCGGGGCATAGTTCCAATTGTCCCGAACGTCCGGTGCATCCCGAAAGTAGCAGGCCGAACTGACAGGCATCGTGAACCGTCATCAGGGGGCTGGGAATCGGCCCGCCGCTGCGGCAGGGGCGGGCAACCAGTGGACAGACCTGTGGTTCGACCCCCTTTCTGGGGTAGCACTGGAACATGACGTCGATTGCAGTCCGCCCCGCAGCGAGGCGCCCCGGACAGAAGGCCGTGCAGTCCCTCGTCGAGGACCTCCGCCGAAGGATCGAGGGCGACGTCGACGATTCCTCGCTCGCGAAAGCCCTCTACTCCTCGGACGCCACGAACTATCGCGTGGTACCGAGCGTCGTCGTGCTCCCGCGCTCGCGGGACGACGTCCTCGTGGCCGTCGCCGCAGCGCGCGAGCGCCGCATCCCCGTGACGGTGCGCGGAGCGGGCACCTCGATGGCTGGGAACGCGATCGGTCCGGGTCTCGTGATCGACTTCTCCCGCTACCTCCATCGCGTCCTCTCCGTCGACCCCGAGGCGCGGACCGCCGTCGTCGAACCCGGCGTGGTGCTCGCCGACCTCGAGGCGGCGTGCGCACCGCACGGCCTGCGTTTCGGGCCCGACCCGGCGAGCGGCTCCCGTTGCACGCTCGGCGGCATGATCGGCAACAACGCGTGCGGCGCCCACGCGATGTCCTACGGCAGGACGGCGGACAACGTCCTCTCCCTGACGTGGCTCACCGGCACGGGCGAGGTCATCACGGCCTCGTCCGGCCCGGAGGCGTTCGAGGCCGTCCGTGGGCTCGGCGAGTTCGTCGACCGGCACCTCCAGGTCCTGAGGAAGGAGTTCGGCCGCTTCAGCCGGCAGGTCTCGGGCTACTCCCTCGACCACCTGCTCCCCGAGAAGGGCCGCAACCTCGCGGCCGCGCTCGTGGGCGTCGAGGGCACCTGCGGGGTGCTCCTCGAGGCCACCCTCCGACTCGTCCCCCGGGCCAAGGCGCCCGCGCTCGCGGTCCTCGGCTACCGCGACCTCGCCACCGCGGCCGACGACGTCCCAAACCTCCTTCCCTTCCGTCCCCTTGCGCTCGAAGGACTCGACACTCGGCTGCTCGATGCCCTGCGGCGCGCGAAGGGCGCGGACAGCGTGCCGGAAATCCCGGAGGGCGGGTGCCTGCTGCTCGCCGAGGTGCCGGGGGATACGCCGGAGGAGGCTGAGCGGGCCGCACGAAGGCTTGTCGACGCCGCGGCCACGAGCGAGTCCCAGGTCCTGCCCGCAGGGGAGCAGAGCGCCCGGCTGTGGCGCATCCGCGAGGACGCCGCGGGGCTCGCTGGGCGGACCGAGAAGGACGACCAGGCGTGGCCCGGCTGGGAGGACTCAGCCGTTCCGCCGGAGCGGCTCGGCGACTACCTCCGCGACCTTGCCGGGCTCCTCGACGACGAGGGCCTCACGGGGATGGCCTACGGGCACCTCGGCGACGGCTGCGTGCACCTGCGCATCGACTTCCCGCTCGAGCACGACGGCACGCTCATGCGCCGCTTCCTCGAGCGGGCAGCGGCTCTCGTGGCGAGGCACGGCGGCTCGCTTTCGGGGGAGCACGGCGACGGCCGCGCCCGTTCGGAGCTGCTGGGCGCCATGTACAGCGCGGACGCCCTCGCCGCGATGGCGGAGTTCAAGGCGATCTTCGACCCCGAGGACTTCCTGAACCCGGGCATCGTGGTGGATCCCGCGCCGCTCGACGCAGACCTCCGCCGACCGCGCGCCGTCGAGCTCCACGTCACCCGAGGCTTCGCGTTCGCGCACGACGGCGGGAGCGTCACCAAAGCGGTCCACCGCTGCGTGGGCGTCGGCAAGTGCCGGGCGGACCCGCGCGGCGCAGGCGGGTTCATGTGCCCCTCGTATATCGCCACGCGCGAGGAGAAGGACTCGACGCGCGGCCGGGCCCGGGCCCTCCAGGAGATGCTCAACGGCGGAGTCGTGCAGCTCGGCTGGCGGTCGCCCGAGGTGCACGCGGCCCTCGACCTGTGCCTGAGCTGCAAGGCATGTTCGACCGACTGTCCCACGGGCATCGACATGGCGATGTACAAGTCCCAGACGCTGTACGAGACGTATCGGGGGCGGCTCCGGCCACGGAGCCACTACTCGCTCGGGCGGCTCCCGCAGTGGCTGCGCCTGGCGGTCCCGTTCGCTCCGCTCGCCAATCTCGTCGGCCGTGTCCCGCCCCTTCGGAAGGCCGTCCTAGCTCTCATGGGCGCTGACACCCGCCGCTCGCTCCCTCGCCTCCCGAGGGCGCCGTTCCGGTGGGACCTGCGCTCGCGCCGTCGTCGTCCCGGCCCCGAGGGTGCCCCGAAGGCGCTGCTCTGGGTCGACACGTTCTCCGACGCCCTCGATCCCGAGATCCCGCGAGCGGCCCTCGAGGTCCTCGAAGCCGCAGGGTGCGATGTCGAGGTCGCGGGCCCGGGCGCGTGCTGCGGGCTCACCTACATCTCGACAGGCCAGCTCGACGCCGCAAAGTCCCGCCTCCGGAACACCCTCGACGCGCTCATCCCGCACGTGAGGGAGGGGAGAACAGTCGTCGGCCTCGAGCCGAGCTGCACCGCCGTCCTCCGCTCGGATCTCCTCGAGCTCCTGCCGGACGAACCGCGGGCCAAGGAGCTCGCGGGCGCCGTCAAGACCGTGGCCGAGTACCTCACGTCGATCGACTGGACGCCGCCGCGCGCCGCCGAGGAACTCCTCGTCCAGCCGCACTGCCATCAGTATTCGGTGATGGGCTACGGCGCCGACCAGAAGCTGCTCGAAGCGATGGGCTGTGAAGTCGAGGTCTCGGCGGGCTGCTGCGGCCTCGCGGGGAACTTCGGGATGGAGCGGGGCCACTACGAGGTCTCGGAGACGATCGCGCGGGGCGGAATCCTCGCGAAGGCCGAGGCCTCGCCGGATCGCGCGATCCTGGCCGACGGGTTCTCGTGCCGGACTCAAGTCCGCGACCTCGCCGGCCTCGAGAGCCGCCACCTCGTCCAGATCCTCGCCGAGGCGCTGCGCAAGGACGGCGGCAGGTGAGCGCGGGCATTTCCGTGATGCTCATCGTTCCGGACGCCGCGGCCGCGGTCGTGTGGTACCGGGAGGCGATGGGCGCCGTCGAACTCTGGAACCTCGGGGGAGTCGCGGGCCTCGCCGTCGACGGCGCACCGTTCTTCCTGCACGAGGCGAACCCGGACAATCCTGCCGAGACGAGTCCCGATCGCGTCGGGGCAACGAGCGTGCGCGTCGAGGTGTTCGTCGACGACCCGGACGCCGTCGTCGAGCGCGCGCTCGCGGCGGGGGCGACGCCGGGTTCTCCCGTCGAGGACCACGAGAGGCCCTGGGGCGTGCACCGGCAGGGCGGCTTCACCGACCCGTTCGGCCACGTGTGGTCGGTGGGCGACAGGTCCCCGCTGCATGGGCTGGGGGGCCGGAGCCCAGCTGGCTGAGGCCGGAGGCGTCCGAGCGCGCACACGTGCTTCGAGGGCGCAGGTCTGCTTCGAGAACGTACGTTTGCGCGCAGGGAAACGTACGCCCTCGAGCGAAACGTGCGCCCTCGAGCGAAACGTGCGCCTTCGTGAGCCGGCGCCCCCTGCTAGACCCGCACCGCCGTGAGGTCGAAGATCACACGCCCCGCCTTGAGCGCCTTGTTCTCGAAGCTCGTGAGCACCCGGCCCTCGAAGCGGGGCGCCCACCCGCCGACGTCGTCGGTCTCGCCCGTCGGTTCGCAGTCGACGCCGGAGGCCCACGCCGCCGTGAGGGGGCTCGTGGCCCCTGCCAGCTCGCCGTCGTGCCCGTTGCGGAACGCTGGCGAGGCGGCAACGACGTCGCGCATCTGCTGCGCGTAGCCGGACCAGTCCGTGGCGAGCCGCCAGAGACCCTCAGGCTCGAGGACGCGGGCGGCGAGGTCCGCGAAGGAGTCCTTCACCAGACGGCGCTTGTGGTGCTTCGTCTTGTGCCACGGATCGGGGAAGAACACCCAGAGCTCGCGCACCGATGCCGCGGGCAGCATGCTCCCGAGGACCTCCGGGGCGTTCGCCTGCGCCACGCGCACGTTCGTGAGGCCGCGCTGGCCGATCCGCAGGAGCGTGTTCGCCAGGCCGGGGCGGTAGACCTCGACGGCGAGGAAGTTCCGCTCCGGGTTCGCCTCCGCGGCAGCCACGATCGCCTCGCCGAGGCCCGAGCCGATCTCGACGACGAGCGGGGCCTTCCGCCCGAACTCGGCTTCGGCGTCGAACACGTAATCCGGGTGCACGGACGTGTCCGCGACCTGTCGCGGAACGTCGACGACGAACGCGTCCGCGTGCTCGTCCCACGCCTGCTGGCGGCGCCCCTGCAGCCGCGTGCCGCGACGGACGAAGCTCACGGGCTGACGTCGGTAGGTGCCGAAGGAGGCTTGGCTGCCGGGGGTGATCGGGTTGCCGGCGGAGTTCTCGGCCCCGACGGACTCTGGGTGCTGCTCGCTCATCGCCCCCAAGCCTAGTGGCGGGAGCTAGCTGGTCAGGTCCTTCGCCCGGGTCTCGGGGATCGTCAGGACGACGGCGGCCGAGACGACGGCCATGAGGACGGCGTACCCGTTGAACATCCAGGGCTGCTTCACGACGTCGGTGAAGAGCGTCTGCAGGTACGGGGCCGTCCCCCCGAACAGCGCCACGCAGATCGAGTACGGCACCCCCACACCCACGGTGCGGATCGAGGTCGGGAACAGCTCGGCATAGACGGCCGGGACGATCGAGGCAGAGGCAGCAATGAACACGAGCATGACGGACATGGCGATGAAGAGCTGCCAGGCCGAGTCCTTGAGGAGCGCCTGCATCGGGAAGTTCAGCGCGGCCGCGCCGATGGCGCTGACGAGCAGCACCGGCTTGCGCCCGATCCGATCGCTCAGCTTGCCCCACAGCGGGAGGGCGATGAGGAAGACGACGTTCGCAGCGACGCCGGCCCACAGGGCCTGTCCGGGGTCGATCTTGAGGGCGGTCGCGGCGTAGGTCGGGGCCACGATGGCCCACACGTAGTACACGATCGTCAGCCCGACGGTGAGCCCGATGACCTGGAACGCCTGCTTGCGGTGCCTGACGATCTCGGCCCACAGCTTGGGCTTCACCCGCGCGACCTTGATCTCGGCCTCTTCCTCTTCGAAGATCTCGGTCTCCTTGAGCCGTGCGCGCATCACGAGGCCCCACAGGCCGAGCACCGCGCCCACGAAGAACGGGATGCGCCAGCCGAAGGCCCCCATCTGGTCCTTGCTCAGGACCATGGTGAACACCGCGCCCATGAGGACGCCGGCGACCGTCCCGATGGTGCCTGAGAAGTAGATGAGGGTGGACCAGAGGCCGCGCTTCTCGCGTGGCGCCGTCTCGGCCAGGAACGTCTGCGAGGACGGAAGCTCGCCGCCGTGCGCGACGCCCTGGACGAGCCGGGCGATGAGCAGCACGACGGAAGCGAAGGCGCCCACGGCTGCGAAGGTCGGTGCGATCGCGATGATGAGGCTCCCTGCCGAAGCGAGCCCGATGGAGAGCGTCATCGACGTCTTGCGCCCGAGGCGGTCGCCGATCCAGCCGAAGAGGAAGCCGCCGAACGGGCGGGCAAGGAAGCCGACGGCGAAGATCGCGAGCGTCGACAGGATGGCGGACGTCGGATTGGCCGGGTTGAACAGCTGCTTCGAGAAGAAGGGGGCGAACGTCGCGTAGACGCCCCAGTCGAACCATTCGGCCGCGTTGCCGATGCCGGTGCTCAGGACCGTATGGCCGGTGCTGTTCCTGGGTCTGACGACGCTCGCGGCCGCCGTGCGCTCGGTTGGGGTGGTTCTGGCAGTCATGGTGTCTCCGTGGGGGTCTGGGGCCCGCTCAGCGGGCGGCGAGGTCGGCCGTCTTGGCAAGGGCGAGGTGGGCGTAGAGCGCGGCGCCGTCGCTCAGGACGGCGTCGTCGAAGGTCGCGAACGGGGAGTGGTTGAACGCGCTCGTGGCGTGGTCCGCACCGGCGGGCACCGCGCTGAGCCCGATGAAGCTGCCCGGCACCTCGGCGAGGACTCGCGAGAAGTCCTCCGAACCGCTCAGCGGCTGGGGGAGGCGGGCGTGGCGGCCGTCGAAGAGCTCGGCGATCGCAGCCTCGGCGAACTCGGTCTCGCGGCGGTCGGTCACGGTGAGCGGATACTCGGCCGCGTAGCGGACGTCGACGTCGAGGCCGTGGGCGTGGGCGATGCCCTCGAGGAGCCGCGGGATCACCGCCTGCATGCGCTCGCGGTGGGCGTCGGAGAACGTGCGGATGGTCGCGTCGAACTCGGCGGTGTCGGGGATGATGTTGCGCTTGGTCCCTGCCGCAAGCCGGCCGACCGTCACCACGACGGGGTCGAACATGTCGAATTGGCGAGTGACCATCGTCTGGAGCGCAAGCACCATTTCGGCGGCGACGGTCACGGGATCCTTGGCTGCGTGCGGGGCGGAGCCGTGGCCGCCCGCCCCACGGACCGTCACGAACAGCCCGTCGGAGGCGCTCATCATGACGCCGGGGCGCGTCACGAACTGGCCGTGCGGCGCCATCGAGGAGAACACGTGCATGCCGAAGGCGGCGTCCGCGCGGCGACCGGCGGCGTCGAGCACGCCCTCGCGCACCATGACGCTCGCGCCGTCGTAGCCTTCCTCGCCCGGCTGGAACATGAAGACGACGTCGCCGGCGAGCCGGTGCCGGTTGTCGGCGAGGAGTGTCGCGGCGCCCAGGAGCATCGACGTGTGGAGGTCGTGGCCGCATGCGTGCATGGCGCCGTCGACCCGCGAGGCGAAGTCCGCGCCCGTGCGCTCCTGCACGGGGAGCGCGTCCATGTCGGCGCGGAGGAGGACGACCGGGCGGTCCCCGGGCGTCGAGGGAGACGCAGCGGACGACGGCGTCGCCGCGCCGTCGTCGTCAGCCACGCCACCGGTGCCCCGCAGCACGGCGGTGACCGACGTCGTGTCAGTTCCGGTGGTGATTTCGAGGCCGAGCCCGTCGATCACGGCGAGGACCTTCTCCTGTGTGCGGGGCAGCTCGAGGCCGATCTCGGGCTCCTGGTGGAGGGCGTGCCTCCACTGGACGAGCTCGTCGTGCAGTCCTCGTGCCTCGGCCGTCAGCTCCACCGTGTCTCCTCGCTTTCGCGCCCATCCTCAGGGGCTCCAGTGTGGCGTGCGCCACTCTCTCTCCAATATCAGCAAGTGTGCGGGACAGAATCTGAGTACGAGGGTTAGCTGCAATAATCCCTCACATGAATCAAGATCGGCAGCGCTTTCCCTCATTGGGTTCCCCCGCGGTCGAGTTCTCCGAGGACGACCTCGCACTCCTTCACGGACTGCAGATCGCTCCCCGCGCTCCGTGGCTGGAGGCGGCTGAGATCCTCGGCGCGCACCCCGCGACCCTCGCGCGCCGCTGGGAACGGCTCCGCTCGGCGGGCCTGGCGTGGATCACGGCCCACCTCAAGGGTGATCCCGCCGTGATGGTCCTCGCGTTCGTCGACGTCGAATGCGCGCCCGGCGAGCGCGAGGCGGCGACGGCGGCGCTGGCTGCGATCCCGGAGGTCCAGACGATCGATGTCGGGGCGAGCCACCCGGATCTCGCCCTGACGGTCTTCGCGAAGTCGCTCGTGGAATGCAGCGAGACCGTCCTGCCGCTCATCGCCGAGGCGCCGGGCGTCCGACGTGTGCAGACTCATCTGTGCACGCGCCTCCACTCTGGAGGGCATTCGTGGCGTCTTGCAGCCCTCGATCGCGCCCAGATCGCCGCTTTTTCGGAACTCGCCCGCGTCGAGCCGTTCACGGGCAGCGTGCCGTCCGGGTGCTACGACCTTCTGCCGATCCTCGCGAGAAACGGCAGGGCGAGCGCGGCGGAGATCTCGCGGGAGCTCGGTCGGAGCCCGGCGACGGCGCACCGCCAGCTCACCAGGGTGGTCGGCAGCGGGATGCTCTCGTTTCGGTGCGAGGTCGCGCAGGCGCGGGCTGGGTATCCGGTTGCGTGCAAGTGGCTCGCCAAGGTGCCGCCGGGCCAGCATGCGGCGGCAGCGGCTGCCATCGGTGGGCTGCGGAACCTCCGTCTCGTCGCGTCGACGACCGGCCAGACCAACTTCACGATCATGATGTGGCTCCGCACGGTCGCTGATGTCATGACGGCGGAGCTGGCCCTTCAGGAGCGGATTCCCGGGATCGAGCTGGTCGAGAGCGTCGTGATGCTCCGCGCGGTCAAGCGGGTCGGCGTCATGCTGCGCCCCGACGGGACGACGACCGGCGAGGTGGTCGCCGCTCCGGCCCTGATAGACTAGGAAAGTTGCGCGCTCGACTTCTCTTATTCAAGCCCAACATGCGTCGATGAACGCGTTGACAGGCCCGCCCGCTCGCTGAGGCGCTGCGGAGTAGGGCCCGGCTCCTTTCCTCGGCGAACCCGTGACGCCGACGTGGCCCATGGGACGATCCGATGCTGGAGTTGCCTTACCCATGCCTGCCCCCACCTTTGTCTCGCTCGGCGTACCCGCCGTCCTCGACCGCACCCTCGCTGCCCAAGGCATCGAGTCCCCGTTCCCGATCCAGACGGCCACCCTTCCGGACACCCTTGCCGGCCGCGACGTGCTTGGCCGCGGCCGCACCGGATCCGGCAAGACGCTCGCGTTCGCGATCCCGCTCGTGGCTCGCCTCGATGCCGCCGGCGCCGCCGTCGTCCGCGCACCCCGACGCCCTCTGGGGCTCGTACTCGCCCCCACCCGCGAGCTGGCCACCCAGATCAACGCGACTGTCGAACCGCTTGCCCACGCTGCCGGACTGAAGACCACCGTCATCTATGGCGGCGTCTCGCAGATGCGCCAGGAGCGGGCGCTCAATGCCGGCGTTGACATCGTCATCGCCTGCCCGGGCCGGCTCGAGGATCTCGGGCGCCAGGGACTCGTCGATCTCGGCCACGTCAAGGTCTCGGTGCTCGACGAGGCCGACCACATGGCGGACCTCGGCTTCCTCCCGGTCGTTCGGCGTCTCCTTGACACAACTCCGAAGGACGCCCAGCGCCTCCTCTTCTCGGCGACGCTGGACAACGGCGTCGACGCCCTCGTGAAGCGCTACCTCCACAACCCGCTCACGCATTCCGTGGACGAGGCGCGGGCCGCCGTGACCACGATGGAGCACCACGTCTTCGTCGCCGCCGACGCGGGTGCGAAGAAGAACCTGGTCCATGCGCTCGCCTCGGGCCAAGGCCGCCGCGTCCTCTTCATGCGGACCAAGCATCACGCGAAGCGTCTCGCGAAGCAGCTCACGCAGGCGGGGATCCCTGCCGTCGACCTCCACGGAAACCTCTCGCAGAACGCGCGGGACCGCAACTTGGCCGACTTCTCCTCGGGCGCCGTGCGCGTGCTCGTCGCGACGGATGTCGCCGCCCGTGGCGTGCACGTCGACGACGTCGAACTCGTCGTCCACGTCGATCCGCCGGCCGAGCACAAGTCGTACCTGCACCGCTCGGGTCGCACCGCCCGCGCGGGCTCCGAGGGAGCGGTCGTCACCGTCGCGCTTCCGGAGCAACAGCAGGAGGTGCGCCAGCTCCTCCGCCACGCCGGGGTCAAGGTGGAATTCCAGTCGGTGTCGTCGGCCTCGCCGGCCGTGGCCGAGCTCGTCGGTGAGCTGGCGGAGTACGTCGACCCCGCGGAGCGCGAGGCCGCCGTCGCGGCGAAGCAGCCTCGGCAGGGCGGCGGGACCTCGACGGGAGCGAACGCCCAGCGGAAGCGCTCTCGGCGCGGGCGCGGGCCGGGCGCGGGGACTTCGGAAGGCCGGAGCACAGCGGAGAGCCGGGGTGCTGCGGCACAGCGGACGACGGCGCGGCGCACTCCGGCGCAGGGCAAGCCTGCCGCGCAGGGCAAGTCTGCTCAGGCCTCTGCCCCGAGGAAGTCGTCTTCTGGAACGCCGAAGGGCAAGCCGTCGCAGGCCGCCGGGATGCATCAGGCGCCTGGCCGCTCTGCGGGCCAGAGCGGCGGGGCGGCGTCGACCCCCGGTCGCCGTGGGCCGCGTCGGGCTGGGGCTCCCGCCTCGAACACTCGTAGGGGCTGAGGATCCGCGTTCTCGGCGGCCTTCGCGCACGTGCTTTACTGAGCTTGGTGCGTGAGGCCCCGGACGCGGCTTCTGCGTGACACTTAACTATTTGCAGCTCGTGCAAGGCTCTCTCTGAGCGGCTCCCCTAGGGGCCGGGAACGGGAGAGCCCATGAACCTGTCGTGCCCTGGTACGCCGCCGTCTGGGAGTCGGGTTGGTTCTGGCCAGCAGGATCATTTCGGCGGTGTGTCCGGCAGTCATCGCCTCGCGAGCGAACCGGCCCAGCTGATCCGTCGGTGATCGCTGGGCCCGGTGACGACAAATGTCAGGGAGCACGGGCAGACTGGACCCATGAAGACCCTTCTCAACCTCATCTGGTTCGTCTTCGGCGGCTTTGTGCTCGCCCTCGGCTACTTCCTGGCTGGCATTGTCTGCTGCCTCCTCGTCGTCACGATCCCTTGGGGCATCGCGTCGTTCCGGATCGGCACCTACGCGCTCTGGCCGTTCGGCCGGACGGTCGTGGATCGGCACGAGCGGCCTGGCGTGGCGACCGAACTCGGCAACATCATCTGGCTCCTCGTGGCAGGCATCTGGATCGCGATCGGCCACGTTGCCACCGCGATCGCGATGGCCGCGACGATTGTCGGCATCCCTCTGGCCATTGCCAACATCAAGCTCATCCCGGTTTCGCTGTTCCCCCTCGGCAAGCGGATCGTCCGGTCGAACAGCCTCCTGCCCAGCTACAGCCACTGAGCCTTTCGGATTACCCCGCAGCAGCGGGTACTAACACAACTGTGTTCCAGAACACTTTGTGACACCGCGTCTCTGCGGCTATAAGTTGGGTACGACTAAGGAGGCCACATGCCGGAAATCGATCCTTCGTACGCGGGGGAATGGCGCTTCGACCCAGCCCACACACGCCTCGGATTCTCAACCCGCCACGCGATGGTCACGAAGGTGCGTGGATCCTTCAACGATGTCGAAGGTGTCATCAACGTCGATGCGGAGGACCCGACGGCCTCGAGTGTCAACGTGACGATCAAGGTCGCCAGCATCGATACGCGCAACGCCCAGCGCGACGAGCACCTTCGCACGAACGACTTCTTCGACGCGCCGCATTACCCCGAGATCACCTTCGTCAGCAAGCGGATTGATCAGGTGGAGGAGAACAGCTTCATCGTGAGCGGTGACCTCACGATCCGCGGCGTCACGAAGGAGATCGCCATCCCGCTCGAGTTCATCGGCGTCGAACGCGACCCGATGGGGAACCTCCGCGCTGGCTTCGAGGGCTCGCGCCGGATCGACCGGAAGGACTTCGGCGTGAACTGGAACGCGGCCCTCGACTCGGGCGGCGTGCTCGTCTCTGACCGCATCCTGCTCGAGTTCGAGATCTCGGCGGTCAAGACCGAGGCGTCCCAGAACTAGACCATGGACGCGA
Organism: Sinomonas sp.; assembly: GCF_036848755.1. NCBI lineage: Bacteria > Bacillati > Actinomycetota > Actinomycetes > Micrococcales > Micrococcaceae > Sinomonas > Sinomonas sp. The sequence goes on from NZ_DAIUJO010000097.1 coordinate 12,610, forward strand.
AGGGGGCGCCCGCGGGGCCGGCTCGGGCCGACCCGCTGGGCGCCTTCGTCGTCGTGGCTTTCGTCGAGCCGGTCGGGGTCGGCGCGCCGTTCAGCAAGCGGCAGTGGCCGCTCCACCTCACTCTCCTGCGCTTCGACTCGCCCCGCGTGCCTGCTCTGGAAGCGGTGGGCCGCGCGATCGCGTTCGACGACGGCCCGATTCCCGTCGTCGTCGCCGACGACGCCGACTTCGGCTTCCGAGGGCGCGTCCGGGTATCGCTCGTCGAGCCCGAGCCCCGGCTCCAAGCGCTGCACGACCGGATCGTTGCGGAGGTCGCTGCGGTGGTCGAGGCGACCGGCGGGAGGATCCACAGTCCGCAGCACACCGGGAAGGGCTTCCGGCCGCACATCAGTGTCCAGGGTGAGCGAAGGGTCCATCGCGGGGACAAGCTGATACTCGACACCTTTGCGCTCGTCGACATGGCGCCCGACGGCGACACCTCGCTCAGAGTCGCCGTGGCCGCGTGGGGCGACGGCGCTGGGCGGAACGCCAGGCGCTCCTAGGCCGTCATTCGGCGCTTGCGCGCCCGCCATCGCGGAGCCGCGCGAGCTCGTCGCGCAGGTTCGAGCGTGCATGGGCGAGCCACAGCTCGCGACCACGCAAGGTGTAGAAGAGCGGATCCAGGCCGAGGAGCTGGTCGAGGACCGCCGCGCGCCCGGCACGGAAGAGCTCCTCGGGCACGTGCGCGTACTCGGCTCGGACCTGCTGCGTGTACCGCCGATAGCCTGCTGGTTCCCGGCCGAGCACCGAAAGGTCCGCATCGGACAGAAGCTGCCCTCCGTCGTCGTCCGCTTCGGGCTGGTGATCGGCGGTGAGCCGGACGAGCCTCGCCACCTCACTCACCTCGCCGGGTGCGAGACCGGCATCGCGCAGCCGCGTCTCCGCGAGCAGCGCGGAATCCTCCTCGTCGCGTCCCGCCGTGCCTGCGTGCACCGCGTCGTGAAACCATGCGGCGAGTTCGACGGCGCGGGGTACTTCACGGTCGTCGGTGAGCCCCTGGAGAGCCGTGAGCACCGCGAAGAGGTGCGCTCCCGTGTGGTAGCGCCGGTGCGGCTCGGACCAACGTTCCAGGAGCTCCCCGCCGAGGGCCGCGCGTCCCGGGAGGAGCCGCTCCCACCTCTGTCTGAGCGGGGCTGCGAGGGCCTTGGGCCGCTCGCGGGCCGGGACGCGAAGGCCCGAAGCGATGAGTGCCCGCGCGAGGGTTCGCCCGTCGACGGGCAGGGCGCCCCTCCGTACCAAGTCCGCGTGCCGCCGCTCGGGGACGTCGTAGTGGTCTTCGTCGAAGGCCCGCTCGGGGATCTCCGCGGCCGCGGCGAACGCATGCAGCTCAGCAAGGGAAGCGTCGGAGACGAGGTGTGCGAAGACGGTCCCGTGCGCGGGCCACATCGGGGTATCGATGAGGATGGCCATGGGTTCCATTCTGGCCCTTCCGGGAGCGACTTGAGTTGCTCTTAAGACTTGAGCGGAGTACACTCAACTTACGTGCGTTGACCTAAGTAAGAACTATGCCTTTCAGTAGGAAGTGCACTTTCAAGTCCGCTAGCAGGGGGAAGGAGCTCGCATTGGACGTCAAATTCACCACCAAGAGCCAGGAGGCGCTCTCGGCTGCAGCGATGAACGCCTCGACGGCCGGCAATCCGCAGGTCGAGCCAGCCCACCTGCTCA
>NZ_DAIUJO010000098.1:0-1535 GCF_036848755.1 Sinomonas sp.
ACGAGCCGGCGCGGCGGCAGTCGCCGTCTGGGCAGCGGGCTGATCAGAGGGACGCCTACCACCCTTCGATGTGGGCGCCGGCGGCATGGGCGGCGCGCCGGATTTAACCTCACGGCTACCTCGCCTTTGACGGTTAGTCAGGACAAACGTGTCATATGGATTGTCGGCGCAGCGGTCCGGGGGCAGAGCGATCGCGCAGCGCCATCACGTGGTCCGGGCGGACAACCCGCCCGCCGTTCACAGGAGACATCCATGAAGCTCAAGACTGCCCTCGGAGCCACCGCCGCCATCGCGGCTATGGCTCTCTCCCTCACCGCCTGCGCCCAGAGCAGCACGGAAGGGGGCAGCGCCGCCGACAGCGGAGCGAAGACCGTCCGGGTCTTCATCAGCGGCGACACGAACATCCAGTCGGTCTGGGAGAAGGACCTTGCTCCCGCCTTCGAGAAGGCGAACCCGGGCTATAAGGTCCAAGTCACGATCGACCTGCACGGCGAACACGACGCCCAGACGCTCGCGAAGCTCACGAGCTCCGTCGAGCAGAAGAAGGATCCCGGCTTCGATCTCGTCGACGCGGGGTTCATCCCCAAGGCCTCCGCGGCCAACCTCCTCGTTCCCGTGGACTCGACGAAGGTTCCGTCGCTCGCGAACATCCCCTCCGACGTCGTCAAGGCTGGTGGCTCCGGCGGCATCCCTTACCGCGGATCCTCCGTCCTGCTCGCCTACGACACCAAGGCCGTGCCGACGCCGCCCAAGACGCTGGACCAGCTCCTCGCCTGGATCAAGGCCAACCCGGGCAAGTTCACCTACAACTCGCCCAAGTCGGGCGGCTCGGGGGCCTCCTTCGTCGCGACGGTACTGGACAAGTACGTCCCCGCCGATGCGCGGCAGAAGATGACGGTCGGCTACGACAAGAGCCTCGAGTCGTATTGGGACCAGGGTTTCGCCGAGCTCAAGGGACTCAACCAGTACGTGTACCAGAAGGGCGTGTACCCCAACGGCAATCAGCAGACGCTCGCACTCCTCTCGAGCGGGCAGATCTCGATGGCGCCCGTCTGGTCCGACCAGTTCACCACCGGCGTCGCGAACGGCTCGATCCCCTCGACGGTCAAGGCGGAGCAGATCTCGGACCCGTCCTTCACAGGCGGCGCGGCCTATCTCGGCGTCCCCTCGAACAGCCCCAATGCTGAAGCGGCCCTCAAGCTCGCCGAATTCGTGCTGCAGCCCGCGCAGCAGGCCATGATCGTCAAGGACATCTCGGGCTACCCCGCGATCTCCCTCGACAAGCTCCCCAAGGACCTGCAGGACAAGTTCGCGAACGCTGACACGAACAACCTCCGCAAGGGCTATTTCGACCAGATGTCCAAGGACCTCAACAACCTGTGGGACCAGAAGGTCCCCGGCCAGTGACCGCCGAAGCCAGCGCGGGACGCCCCGCACGGGGCACTGACAGGCCTGCCGCCGCGCGTGCGGCGGCAGGAGCTGTGGCGCCCGCCGCCCGAGCTCCTGGACGAGGCGATGGACGACGCCACGCGCCT